>JBBSLR010000086.1:0-8792 GCA_038255045.1 Phormidesmidales cyanobacterium | reverse complement strand
TGCCTTGAGAGCTTTGAGTCGCTGAATGCCGAGATCGGGGCTATGGTCCTGCTCGGCTTCGGCGGTGAAGGTGTAGTCAAGCCAATCGGAAAGGTATCGATTTTGACTGTCATGGTACCCCAGGCTCCTTGACTCAAGGCCACTGGGCACACCCCCGTTGCCCCTTCGGGAATGATTCAGCCTAGTATTGAACCGTAGTGAATGACAGCCCTATGCTTAACTTTCAGCCCCTAGGCTTTATTCAGCAGGCCCTCGCCACCGACCTGGGGGTGATGGCTTACTACACCCCCGGCGGCTGGCCCTGGCAGAGTGAGGCGGCGGCCCGCCCGCCCCTGGTATTTCTCCACAGCCTGGGGGGCGGCTCCTCCGCCTATGAATGGTCTCAGGTCTACGCGGCCTTGGGCACCACCCACCGGGTAATCGCCCCCGACCTGATCGGCTGGGGCCAGTCCACCCACCCAGCCCGCGACTATGCCACCGAAGACTACTTTTATATGATCACTCACCTGATTGAGTCGGTGGCCGAGCCGCCTGCTTTGGTAGCAGCCACCTCGCTCACCGCCGGAGTCGTCATTCGCTTGGCCGGGATGCGTCCCGATTTATTTAAGGGCCTGTTTCTCGTATCACCCTCCGGCAACAGCGACTTTGGCCGCGACTACAAAGCCAGCCTGCCCGCCCTGCTGGCCAGCACTCCCGGCGTAGACAAAGTTCTCTACCAGGTGGGGGCCGCCAATGAACTGGCGGTGCGATCGTTCCTCTCCACCTTTCTCTTTGCTGACCCTCGCCGCATCACGGCCAACACCGTGCAGGCCTACCTCACCTGCACCCAGCAGCCCCACGCCGAGTACGCGGCCCTGGCCTCGTTGAATGGGGCGGTCAGCTTCGACCTGTCGCGCTACATTGCTCGACTGCAAACCCCGACCACCGTGGTGCTGGGGTCTGGGTCGCGGTTTAGCGCCCCGGCAATGGTAAAGCGGCTGACCAGCCTCAACCCCAAGGCAATCCAGCAGGTGGTCGAAATCCCCAACTCTGGGGTGCTGCCCCACGTGGAGCACCCAGCCGTCGTCACAGGGCTGCTCCGCCAGTTCCTCACCACCCACAGCGATGACCATCGCCAGAACGATTAGGACATGACCTATCAGCTATACGCTGCTACACTCCACTGGTTCTCAACCGTGGCAAGGTTCGGTGTCCCAGGCGAGTCCTCGCATGCACGCACTCGCTCACCCACCCACCAACTCAGTTCCGCGTCAGCCATTTCTGGCCATTCAGCCGCTGCAGAGTGTAAAGCACCATTAAATCTAGCGTGATTTTGCGCTCATCGCCCATAAACTGCTCAATGGTGCTGGGCTGAGCGCCCCTGTCGGCAAGGTAAAAAACCTTAGGACTTTTAATATCGTCCTCGACAAACGCGATATTAAACTGGCGATTCCCTAAAAGGGAGGCTTCGCCAACGCCCTGCTGCCACTTACCTTTGACATGCCAGTAATTCTCGCCGTCGCTGACCCCAAATACACCCAACGGCTGTTGGTCGAGGTCGAGTTGAATATCATCAATGCCCTTTTCCTTGAGCGCAGTTTCCAGCGAGGGAATAAAGTGCTGCTCAATAAACTCAGCAAAGGGCTTGTCTTCTAGGGCCGGGGGCTTTTCTTTTTTGGCCGCTGCCTTGGGGGCCGCCTTGGCCTCAGCCCCAGCTTCTGCTTTTGGAGCCGCTGTGGGAGCTGTTTTCGAGTCTGCCGCTGGCGTTTCAGCTTTTGGCGCTGCGGCGTCGGCAGCGGCAGCAGAATCTACCGGGGGGGTCTGTTCGTCAGCCATACCTAAAAAACCTACAACAGCAATCCGGGCAACTTCAGCGGGTCTAGGGTTTACCCAGTTGTTCTCTCCCATACTAGGGGAAAGGCTGCCAAAACGCATGGTTCGCCCATAAAAAAGGCAGTGCCTACCCCAGGGTAAGCCTGCCTTTTTCTGAGCCCATGAACCGCCGCCCTTAGCCCTGGGGGGCCAGGTGTAGGAGGTCTTTGCGGACGGTGGCGACGTCGCTGCCGTTGCCGTTGCCGTGACGAATGCCCACCGCCTCTAGGTCACTTTCGACCATCAGGTGCACCAGTTCCTCAAAGGTGACGCTAGGCTCCCAGCCCAGCTGCTGTTTAGCCTTGGTGGCATCGCCAATCAGCAGATCGACCTCGGCAGGGCGCAGGTAGCGGGGGTCAAACTCTACGTAATCGTGCCAGTCGAGGTTGACATGGTTAAAGGCAATATCTAGAAACTCGCTAATGGCGTGGGTTTCATTAGTGGCCACCACGTAGTCGTCGGGGCAGTCTTGCTGCAACATTAGCCACATGGCCCGCACGTAGTCTTTGGCGTAGCCCCAGTCGCGCTTAGAGTCGAGGTTGCCCAAAAAGAGCTTTTTCTGCTGGCCGGCCACAATGCGGGCGATCGCCCGGGTAATTTTGCGAGTCACAAACGTTTCGCCGCGCCGGGGCGACTCATGGTTAAACAAAATGCCGTTGCAGGCAAACAGGCTGTACGACTCGCGGTAGTTAATCGTTTGCCAGTGGGCAAACACCTTGGCGCAGGCGTAGGGGCTGCGGGGGTAAAACGGCGTAGTTTCCGTTTGGGGAATTTCTTGCACCTTGCCAAACATCTCGGAAGACCCAGCCTGGTAGAAACGCACCTCTAGTCCGGTGCGCTGCTGATAGTCGCGGATCGCTTCCAGCAGCCGCAGGGTGCCCATGCCAACGGTATCGGCGGTGTACTCAGGGGAGTCAAAGCTCACCCGCACGTGGGACTGAGCACCCAGGTTATAGACTTCCTGGGGCTGCACCTGCTCTAGAATGCGTCGCAGCATAGTGCCATCGGTCAGGTCGCCGTAGTGCAAAAACAGCTTGGCGTCAGCGCTGTGGGGGTCTTCGTAGATGTGGTCGATGCGGTCAGTATTAAAGGTCGAAGTGCGGCGAATAATGCCGTGAACTTCGTAGCCTTTGTCTAGGAGTAACTCTGCTAGGTAAGAACCATCCTGGCCGGTAATGCCAGTGATAAATGCTCGTTTAGGTTGGCTCATAGAGGTTCAGTTTTATAGGGCAATACTCGGTTCATCAAGCTCAATGGGGCTTGTTTGTCTAGGTTAAATTACCCACTCTACCCCCTAGAAGGGTCATCCAGGAGCGAATGGCATTGAAGTAAGGCTGGTGGGCAGTGCCCACCCTACGGCAGATCAAGATTTTCGACGATTTGCGAAGGTTGTTTTCAGCTTATTTCAGTGACATTCAGCCAGGGGCGTTTAGGTAGCCCCGGCTTAAGAAAGGGACATCGACGGTTACGCCGCTGGCTGAACCTACGGTAACGGCCAGACCGGCTCCACCAGCCTTGGTGCGAATATAGCCCAGCCCCCTGGCCCCCGTCGCCGTGGCGACTACGCTAGTCAGCAGCCCAACTTTATCCTCACCTACGGTAATCGGGGTGCCCACGGCGACGGGGGCAGTCAACTCAAGGCCCCAGAGCTGCTGTTTGACACCCTGGTAGGTATTCAGTCGGGCGATGGTTTCTTGGCCAATGTAGCAGCCCTTATCAAAGGAAATCGTTTGCCAAAGCCCCGCTTCTAGGGGGTTATAGTCATCGGTTAGCTCAGCTCCCGGAGCCGGATAACCCTGCATGATGCGCAACTGCTGCCATAGGGCTTCTCCAGCTAGAGTTGCGCCAGCGGCAGCTAGCGCTTGCCATACCTGAACCGCAGCTACAGCTGGCACCAGGAGCGTGTAGCCCGGCAGGTTTAAGCCGCTGCCTAGGGCAACGCGCAGGGCCGTGCCGTTGAGATCAATGACGTTGTGGTGAGCAATGGGCAAGTCAGGCTCTAAATCTATGCCCAGCTGTGTTAAAACCACCGAGCTACCAGGCCCCATCAGCGAAAATATGGCGATTTCTCCGGTCAAGTTTTTTAAGGACACCTGGTCTGCCGGGAAAATATAGCGATCCATCCAGTCCAGCAGGCGTTGGTCTTGGCCGGGGGAGGTGAGAATGATCAGGCTGTCATCGGTAACGTAGACAGTAGCCAGGTCAATGGTTCTGGCGGTGGAGGTGACAAAAACAGTATGGCAACCCTCCCCAGGCTGGCGGTGGGTGAAGGTGTTGGTGGTCTGGTTGTGGAGAAACCGCAGGCGATCGCCCCCGCTCAGCTCAATCAATCCCCAGTGGCTGCGATCGCACAGCACGGCCCCAGTAGAGGCGGCGGCCAGGGCTTTGGTGTCATGATCATCGGTGTCGCGATCATCGGTGTCGCAATCAAAGGACAGCAGCACGCCCTGATCGCTAAATAGACCACCCTGAGACTGCTGAACCTCTTTTAGTGCTTGCATGCTCAATGTGTTGCCCTAATGTGTTGCCTTAATGTGCTGCCAAATCTCATTCTAGAGCGGTCTGCCCTCCTCAACACCCCCAATAAAAACCCCCGACCGAAGCCGGGGGAAACCCCATCAGGAGACGCCTATGTGACGTTTAAGTTAAAATAAGCCGCCCTTTAGCGCTTGTAACAGATTAACGAACCTTGAGATATCTGGGGAAGGGCACCACCGCAAATTTACTGAAACAATACGGCAGCCTTTAAGAATTGCTTACAAACTCCGAGCAGAGGAACCCGTGGGTTGAGTGATGCGGTTTTGGTAGACACCATTTTGCTGCGGGCCACCTTTGACGGCACCAATATTGCTGGGGCAGATTTCTCTGGGGCCATTCTCGACGGTGCCCCGGCCCGGCAGCTGTGCCTGGGGGGCGGCGGGGATAAATTCTAAAACCGGGGCGGGGGCAACGCGAGCGTCTTTGGGCTGTCGGTAGGCGGCTACGGCTCTGGGCGAGAGGTGAGCACTAGGGCGGCGATCGCCACCAAAAACCCCACATAGCCCGCTACAAACACCCACTCCTGCCAGCTGCCTGCCGCCATGATCTAACTCTCCTCTGCTTGGGCTGAGGGGGCGCCCCAGCGTTCTAGCCACTGCTCGATTGGAGTAGATAGGGGAGAGCGACGGCGACTGGCCACCTCGATGCAAACATGGCGAGTCAGCGCCTGGGCAGCAAGCACATCTTTTAGCTTTAATTGGTACTGAATTTCGAAGCTGCTCTCGTCTACTCGGGTAGGGGTAAGGTGAAGGGTGAGGCGATCGCCGCACCGCAGCGGCCGCCGATAGTCGATGCTGGCGTGGACAACCGGGTAGGTCACCCCATCGGCCCTAAAGAATTCTCCAATATCCAACCCGGCGGCTTCGAGGGATGCCTCATAGGCCGCGTGGCAGATCACCAGTTCGTTGGCAAAATACACCACACCCGCGCCATCGGTTTCATGGAAGCGCACCTGATGGTCAAAGACGTAGCCCATAGCCGCCATCCTAGGTTCGGCGACGGCTAAACCCCACAATCCTAGCTAGCATTGGGCTGGGCCGGGCGGAAGGGATAGTTAACCGGTAGGCCATCTTCGGTTTCGGCGGCTTCAGCTGCGCCACGTCCCAGGGCGACCAGAGGATTGCCCACCAGCTCTAGGAGGTTGGCGAGGCCATATTCCAAGACCTCGATCGGGTCTTTGGCGACCCAGCCCTCCTCCGTGAGCTGGCGCAGCTCAAAGTGCAGGTGAGGCCCGGTGGAGTTGCCGGTGCTGCCTACCAAGCCAATCACCTCGCCCTGCTCGACCCATTCGCCAGCCTTGACGGCCAGCTGAGATAGGTGAGCATAGCGAGACTCTAAGCTTCCGTCGTCGTGGCGCATGATCACCGTCAGGCCATAGCCCCCTAAAAAGTCTGATACCGACACCCGACCGGCCCGCGTGGCCAGCACCGGAGTGCCCGTGGGCGCTGCCAGGTCAGTCCCCGAGTGAAATCGCCAGCTCTGCTGAATCGGGTGCATCCGCCAGCCAAACAGCGACGAAATCGACGACGGAATTGACAGCGGGAAGATGTACTCTTCGTTGCCCCGCCGCAGAATATTGAGCGGGCGCAGCCTTTCGTTGAGGGCTTCGCGGCTAATGATGGTGGTGTTGCCCAAGGTCACCCCACGGGAGCCAACGGTGATAGGCCCCACCTTGATTTCGCCCTGGTCGCCGCTGGCCGCGCCTGCGCTTAGGGCTGCGCTTGGGGATGCGGCAGCGGTGGGCGTACAGGAGGATGAAGGGTTGGTTTGACCCGAGGCTACCGTAATCTCACAGCCGCTGGAGCGCTCTGAAAACACGACGCTGGGGGCCTGGGTCGCGCCCAGGCTGTAGTCGGTGGAGTCTATAAAAACGCTGTTGTAGCCTGCGGGCACCGACTCATCGGCGGCAATGGCGGAGGGCACCGCCCGGGCAGGCTCAGTGGGTGGGGTTGTCTCAGCCATGGCCTCAGGGGCCGGGGATGCTGGCGCAGCCCCTTCGCTAGCCATAGAAGTAACGGCGGGCTTGAGCAAGCTCTCAGCCATGGTGGGGGCGGCGCTGGTGGCCGGGATAGTGATTGTAACTGCCGCGGTCGGAGGCGGGGGAACCGGAGAGAACATCGGCTGGCTCGCTGGAGGGGGAGACGTCACAACGGCTGATGTAGTCGGGCGCGGGGATGAAAAATCAGGCCGCGCCACGGAAGTCGCAGGAAGGCTTAGAGTCGCCGCAGGGCCGGGGCTGTGGGCGTTGCTATCGCCCGGTGCCAGATAATCTGCCGAAGTTTTAACCGAGTCGTCTGGGTCGAGCGGCTCTGGGTTTTCTGCAAAGGCCCGACCGCTGTAGGTCAAGCCCGTACCTCCGACTATCATCAGCACCTGTAGCCAGGCCACCGAAGTGTAGATTCGAGCAGGCTTAATGCCTTGAGTTGACTCTAAGTTTTGAGTGTTTTCTGCCATAATCAGCCGCTAAGCATTGTAGCCCAAAGTTACTTTACCTGGTTCAATCTCCAGCGTCTTGACCGCTGGTGTATCTATATGAGCCAACTGCACCCGCAGGTTGCCCGAGGGGGCCACCCCAACCACCTCTGCTGGCTGGCCCTCTACGGCCACAGCCTGGCCCAAATTGGCCATGCGAGCCTGGTAGGCATCGAGAAATGCGTCATCCCCCTGGTTTTGCCAGTGGAGATAGCCCTGCATGAGGCCGTAGAGGGCGATCGCCGCCAACCCCTCCAAGGTATTCAGAGGGGTTGAGGCCAATTCCGGTCGAATCAGCTGCTGAATGGAAACGCCAGTGGCGGGCACGGGGTTAAACCCATTTAGCCCTAGACCAATCACCACATCCTGCACCTTGCCCGCCTCAAGGCGGGTTTCAGCCAGCACCCCGCCGAGTTTTTTGCCCTGGGCCACCAGGTCGTTGGGCCACTTGACCTGCACGGGCAGGCCCAGATTGGCCAGACTGGTGGCCACCCCCCAGGCGCTGGCCAGGGTGAGGTAGGGGCTGCGGTGGGTGGGTAGCTCAGGCTTTAGCCCCAGCGATAGGTATAGGCCCCCAGGGGGAGACTGCCACTGTCGCCCCCACTGCCCTCGGCCTGACTGCTGGGTAGCCGCAATTAGCACCGTACCCGCCGGAGCACCGGTGGCCATGGTGGCGGCCAGCGCCCGGTTGGTAGAGTCAATTTGGTCGACCCAGTGGAGCTGAAATCGAGGCCGCAATGCCCGATAGGCGGGCATGATGCCAAGGGTTTCGGGTGGCTGTAGTAACGCCTGGTGGAGTCGTTCTAGGTTCACCGAGGGATTGCCTAAGGGTTTATGTAAGACGTGAAGCTATATTAAGACGTGAAGCTCTTAAGACATAAATTAAGACGTGAAACTATGACCGGACAAATATGACTTGGTTTATACCAACTAACGCTATCACCCCAGGCCGTGGCTGTAGAAATTAAGGGCATCGTCAACTAGAACTTGATAAAACTGCCGGGTAGCTTAACAGCTTCCCTACATGGCCATAGGGAGGGTTGGGAAAGAGGCTGTAGCATCGTAGAGGTGTTCACAAGGGTGATGGATTGGACTATGGCTGATTGGCAATGGCAAATCTGGCAGGGGCAAGAATTTCTCACCTGCGATCTGCTGCAACCTTGGCCCCACGGCTTTTTTACCCGTCAGTTTTGGCCCCAGCCGCCCGCTGATTTGGTGGCGGCCCTGGCGACAGATGCCTCGGTGCAGCGGGTAAAACAGGTTCACGGGAACCGGGTGATGTCTGCGGCTGACCTGCCTGGGGGTGGCCCTGAGGTGCCGATGGCCGAGGCCGATGGCCTGATTAGCGATCGCCCCCGTCAAGCCCTCTGGGTCTGCTCGGCAGACTGTAGCCCTGTGCTGATGGGCGATCGGACGACGGGGCAGGCCGTCGCTATCCACGCGGGCTGGCGGGGCACCGCCCAGGCGATTGTGCCGGTGGCGGTGGGTCAGCTTCAGGGGCAAGGCAGTCGTCTAGAGGATTTAGTGGTGGCTATTGGCCCGGCGATCGCTGGGGAGGTATACCAGGTTGACCTTGACGTGGCGGCAGCGGTGGGGCGCACGATCCTGCCCGATCCGCCTGCCGACGATGAGGCGCTGGTGACTCTCCTGCAGCATCGCGAACATTCTCCCCTGCTCAAAGACGAGGCCATGGGCAAAGCTCGGCTCGATGTGCGGTTGGCCAATGTGTGGCAGCTAGAGCAGCTGGGCTTGAGCCGCGCCCAGATTGCGGTGGCCCCCCACTGCACCTTTCAATCGCCTGATCGGTTCTTTTCTTACCGCCGCACGGGCGAGAAGCAGGTGCAGTGGTCGGGCATTGTCAGCCGCTAGCGCCAGGGCAATAGAAACTCCTAGGGCATCCAGGTGGCCTGGACGCCGCTGAAGGGGAACGC
>JBBSLR010000085.1:0-8811 GCA_038255045.1 Phormidesmidales cyanobacterium | reverse complement strand
TTCATCGAGAATGAACAGGTCGGCATAGTTGCTTAAAAACAGCGCCTCATAGCGGTCATCATCGGTAAAAAACCGGTACACCAGCAGAATGCTTGGCGACTGAGCATTCACCGTCACCCCCAGCTGGGTCACCTCCGGCGGCAGCGAAGGCTCAGCCCGAGCCACCCGGTTCTGCACATCCACCTGGGCAATATCCTTGTCGCGTCCCGGCTGAAACACCACGTTAATGCTGCTCTGGCCTGTATTGGTGCTGCTGGAGGTGATAAATTCCATCCCCTCCACCCCGTTGATTTCCCGCTCGAGCACCGTGGTGACATTGCTCTCCACGGTTTCGGCATCGGCCCCGGTGTAGTTGGCCGACACCAGAATTTGCAAGGGGGCAATTTCCGGCAGTTGCTCAATGGGCAACAGCGGTATGGCCACCGCCCCCACCAGCACAATTAGCAAGGTACACACGGTGGTCAGCACCGGGCGACGAATAAAGATATCGGCAATAGAGAACAGCGCCATGGGCGTTATACCAGAGCTTGGGGGTTAAACTGCCGACAAAACGGCCCTGTCAGCAACGTATCAGCGGTCAATCTTGAGCGTTGTGATCCAGCGGCCACCGGCCTACAGCGGCGCTGCCGAGGCCTGAGCCTCAGGATTGATGGGCCGACCATCCTGCAGCTGAAGAATGTTGGTCACAACCACCTCATCGCCCTGCTGTAGGCCATCAATCACCCGGTAGTTACTCCCCTGAATTTGGCCCAGCTGCACCGGGCGCTGGGAGGCCACCCGCAGGGTTTGACCATCTTCCTGGGTCTCATCGGTGGCTACAAACACAAAACTCTGCCCGGCGATTCGGGTCACCGCCACCGTAGGCACCAGCAGGGTAGCGGTAGTGCTCCAGATCAGCCGCGCCCGCACAAACTGCCCATCCCGCAAATTAGCCGCCTCGTTGGGGAAGCGAGCCTTGACCAAAATCGACTGCCCAGCCCCGTCCACCTCCGGCGAAATGAAGCTGAGACTCCCCGGAGCCAGCGGTTCTCCGGTGTCAGCGCTGAGCAGCTCTACCGGAGTGCCCAGCCGCAGCTGGCTGGCCCGAGTGGTCGGCACCTGAATGCGCAGGAACAGCTCGCTGTTTTGGGTGATGGTGCCCAGGGTATCGCCCACATCTACAAAATCACCCACCTTGAGAGAAATATCCCCCACGATGCCCGCCACCGGAGCCACCACCTGCCTAAAGCCCAAATCAGCCTGGCTAACATTCACCTGGGCCTGGGTCTGGTTAAAGGTTGAGAGGGCCTGCTGCTGCTGGGCCTGGGCCGCGCGCGCGCTGTCGACCGCCTGGCGCTGAGCGGCCTGGGCCACGGTGAGCTGGTTTTGGGCATTGTCTAGATCTTGGCGGCTCAGCGCCCCCGCCGCCACCAGCCGCTCGGTGCGGCGAAACTCGACCTGGGCCAGTTCCACATCGGCCTGGGTGCGGGCCACCTGGGCCTGGGCGGCATCGACCTGGGCCTGGGCAGCATCGCGACCAAAGCCAGCGGCCTGGGCCGCAGACTGAGAGGCAGACACTTCAGACTGAGTCTGGTCGGGGCTGAGCTGCACCACCGGCTGGCCTTGGCTAACCGCGCTGCCAGAACTAATCAATACTTGAGTGACTCGGCCAGCCACCTCAGGTCTCAGCTCCACCCGCTGCTCGGCCTGGAGGGAACCAACAAAATCAGAGCTTTCTTCAAAGGTGCCGGGCTGCAACTCCTGCACTCGGACAGGCACCGCCTGAGGCCCCATGGCCCCTGGAGGCTGAGACCGACCGCAGGCTGACACAACTAATGACAGGGTTAGGGCAGCCCCCAACGCCTGGCAGGTTCGAGAACTGTTGACGGATGGCATAGGGTAGCTAAACGTTGAGCGCAGTAGGCAACGGTCGCCATTGACCATGGTAAAACAGAGAACCGCAAAAACACGGCAACCGTAGAAACACGGCAATCAAAGTCAACTGAGCTGTGAATATCGGGTAGCATGAACCTTAGAGGGTGATGTTTTGCCCACGACAGAGGGTCACTCTGCCGACGCCTCGGAGTCATCGCTATCGGCTGTGCGTGACTGGAGCAGCGCCTCGCGGCTGACGCAGGTTTGACTGTCATAGTCAACATCGAGCACCACCTGGTACAGCGTGTTGGGTTCGAGCGCGCCGCCCGCTTCATCGGTCTGCTTTTCTAGCCCGCGCAGAGCCTGCTCTGCCCGCTGATTTAAGAGGGCGTAGCCAGTACTCTTGAGCACCGAGGTCACCAGGGTCAGGCCGTCGCCCGCTGCATTGGGTAGAGCCACCAGCCCCAGCAGACCGTCGGTGGGCTCAGGCGACATACAGATCCGACCGGGGGTCGTTACCGGCAGCACAATCGGCTCTTCAACCTCGGCGACATCGTCCCCCAGCTTCTCCCTGAGACTCTGTCGCCAGGCGGCTTTGGCAATGTCGACCTCGTCGGCACTGGTTTGAGTGTCGTCGTACTCAAGGCGAGCCAGCAGATCGCTAGATTGCGCTGGAGTGGGAGCTTCGGCAAGAGGGGCGCTCTCGCCATTGGCACCACTGGCACCACTGGCTGAACCGTTGCCCTCGGGCATGAGATCGGCAGCTTCGTCAGCGGGGCTGTCGGGAGCTGCCGCCGTCGGGGTTTCGGCCTCTGAGTCAGGAGCAGCCGGGGCGGTCGGGCCATTGAGGCCGCTGCGGCCAGGAATAGGCGGCAGGGTTGATCGCCGGGGCGAGATAGAAATGGGTGAGCGAGTCGAGCCAAGATAGGGCGAAATGCCCGTAGGGAAGGAGCTGGAGGGCAGCCTAGGGGTGGGAACCGACAGCGGCGAGCCAAAGGGCAAGTCGCTGTCTAGGGGCAAACTGTCGCCCGAGGGCGGAAACAGGCTAAACAAATCGTCGTTGCCCTCGGGGAGCAGGGAGTAGGACGGGGTAGAAAAGTCGGGTAGGCGGCTCTGCTCTTCGGGGGTTAGCTCCAGCAGCGGCACCTGGCGATCTTCTCCGCTGGGGTCACTGCCCCCTAGGGCCGCCCCACCCAGGCTCGAAAACGAAGGCCCGGCGGCAAACAGCACCCCATGGAACCCGAGAGACAGAAATGCCGCTATCCACACCGGCTTGCGGGCTGTCTTAAGCAGTTGGTTGAGTCGTGGGTTGGTTGGGTTCATGCCTGGCTGGGTGCGATCGCTGTGGTGTATTGACTTGCCCCTGGGAATCTAGGTTCCTCTATATTCCCCTAGGGTAACGCCTGGGGGAGTGGATCTGCCCCCGACCTGATCACCATGAGTGAAAAGTAGGGCAGCTCTAGGCTGGGGTAACGGGTGAGGGGGCGATAGATCTGCTGGCTGGGCTGGGTAGCGTTGGCAATCACCCAGCTTTGCTCTAATAATTGCCGCTGCTCTAGCCGCTGCCACACCTGGGCATAGACAGATCCCACCTTGAGCAGCACCACCACATCGGCCCAGGTCAGCGCGGCGTCGAGGTCGGCCACGGTGTAGAGGGCGGGCAGCACCACCAGCTTGTCAGACTGCACCGTGAGGGGAATGCCCAGGGCGCTCACCGCCGCCATGGGCGAGCAAATGCCGGGCACGCGGTCAATGGCCGCCGCCGGGTAGCGGTGCTCTAGACTTAGGGCCAGATAGTTAAAGGTGCCGTAGAAGCTGAGGTCGCCCTCGCAGGCAAACACGACATTGTGCCCCTGGCTGAGATGCTGCCAGACGCGATCGCCCGCCCGATCCCAGGCCTCTGAGAGCTGGGCCTGATCGAGCACGTAGGGAAACTCTAGGGGCAGTAGCTGCTGCTGGCCCAGGTGCGGCGCAATAATCCGCTGGGCTAACCCTGGCTGACCGTTGCGACCCTGGGGAAAGGCCACCACATCGGCCTTTTGCAGACATTTGAGCGCCTTGAGGGTGATCAAGTCAGGATCGCCGGGGCCAACGCCGAGGCCGGTAAGGGTGCCCAGAAGGACAGGATGATCGAGGTGAGACGCCATAGATAGAAATAGAACTGCGCGGCCAGAAAATTAGGCCAGAAAACTAAGCCAGAACCAGGCCCAGAAAACTAGGCCCAGAAATAAACCCAGAAAGGCCAACCTATCTCAAAACGGGCCTTAAACCGAGGGTGGATTGCTGGTGGGGGGCGATCGCCCTCCCGACTAAACATCCGCCGCCGCTGATCCATCTTTGACCAGATTGACTTTAGCCGGATCGGTGCTGGGGCGATCGGCCTTTTCGGCCTTTGCCTTTTCGTCCTTTAAGGCATCAGCCGATGCCTCAGCCCCTGGGCTATTCGAGGCCGCTGGCGCAGCTCCGTTGGCCCCACCCTCGGGCCTGTCTGCCGCCTCTGGCTCTAGCTGCGGCCCCTTGGGTGCAGGGGGCACCGCCTCCACGGCGGGCACCGCCTCTAGGGTCAGCCGACTGGGTTGAATGCCGCCCGAGAGCTGTTTGAGCAGCTTGGGCTGAGACTCGTGCCACAGGTAGATCAGGCGATCGCCCACCTCCCAACTCTCTTGCCCCAGGGCTAGGCGCAGGGTGTTGTCATGCTCCACCAGCAGGGGCACCATAGCACCACTGCGCATCAGCATAGCCAGGTGGGCCTGTTGCCGTTCAGCATTTTCCGACCGCAGCCGGGTTTCACCCAGGCGCACCTCGCCATCGGTGAGGTAGGTATTCCACTTTTTGAGCGAGATTCGCGGCGTTTGAGCACCCTTGAGCTGGCCTTTATTGGGCAAGTCACCGAGCTCCTTATCCTTAGGCAATACCGCAATTACCCGAGCCGGTTGAAACTCCTCCAGGGCGCGCTGGGCGACTACGGCGTTGACCTCACCATTTTTGGTCATCGCCAGAAACGTGCCGGCTTTTTCTAACCCCGCCTGCTCCAGGGCATCGCTGTCGAGGGCACTGCTGATCAACACCTCAATACCTTCTTTTTCAGCGGCTTCGCTGGCAGCTTCATTGGTGTCGATCATCACTACCGGGTCGCCATACTCCTGCATGAGGCGGGCAATTAGCAGGCTGAGGGGGCTACACCCGACAATCACCGCCCCTACCGCATCGGCCCTGGCAATGCCGAGCCAGCCCGCCACCAGCCGCGCCGTCAGCCCCTGCAGCAGCACCGTCATCAGAATGGTGAGAAACACCAGCGCCTTAATCGCATCGCCGCCGCTGATGCCCCGCTCGGTGAGCAAAATGGCAAACAGCGAAGCCACCGAAGCCGACACAATGCCGCGGGGGGCCACCCAGCCCAAAAACAGCTTTTGCCGCCAGTTCAAATCGCTCGACCGGGTACAGAGCCAAATGTTGAGCGGGCGCACCACCACCATCAGCACCAGCACCGTCAGCACCGCCCCTTTACCCAGGGCAAACACACTGGCAATGGAGAGATCCGCCGCCAGCAAAATAAACAGCACCGACACCGCCAGCACCGTCAGCTGCCCCTTAAACCGCCGCAGCAGCCGCTCGTCGGGCACCGACAGCCAGCGCACCATCATGCCCGCCACCACCGTGGCCATCAGCCCCGCCTCACTGCGAATGCTCTGGGCCAGCCCAAAAATTCCCCACAGCCCCGCCAGCACCACCAGGTTGCGCAGGTCTTCGCCCAAAAAATTGGCCTGTTTAAGCAATAGGCCAATCAGCCCGCCGCCCACCACGCCGATCAGGGTGCCAATGCCCAACCGCACAATCAGCCCGCCGACTACCGTGACCGGGTCGGCGTCGCCGTTGAGAATAATGTCGAGCACCACCACCGCCAAAATCGCCCCCACGGGGTCAATCAGCACCCCTTCGCCCTCCAGCAGTGTGGCAACTTTGCGGTCAACCTCTACCTGGCGCAGCAGCGGCCCAATCACCGTGGGGCCAGTGACCACTACCAACGAGGCATAGAGAAAGGCTAGGGACCAGGGAAATTCTCCCAGCCAGTGGGCCGCCATGCCGCCGCCAACGAGGGTGACAAAAATGCCCACCGTCACTAGGTTTCGCAGGCTGTTAGAGACCTGGCCCAGCTCGCCTAGCTCCAGGCTCAAGCCCCCCTCAAAGAGAATTAGGGCCACGCTCAGGGCCACAATCACCTCTAACCCCACCCCCAAATCTTGGGGATGGATCAGCCCAATGCCGTCTGGCCCCAGGCCAATACCAAACAGCAGCAAAAAAATAATGCTGGGTACCCGGGCAAGTTCTCCAATTACCTGGGCGGTGACCCCGGCCAACACCGTGAGCACTATCTGGATGGTGAGGGCAAAGGAAGTATCCATAGGCGTATAGGGTAACACCCCTACTGTGGCAGACCGGGGGTAATCTCGCCACGGCGACGCCGCCCGCCTAGGGCCGCAGCAGTAGGTAATACAAGCGCCCTGGGGTGTTAATTCGGCCGGCTAGCTCCCCGGCCTGGTCGCCAGAGCCCACATACAAATCGACCCGCCCTGGCCCGAGGATGGCCCCGCCTGTATCTTGGTCGAGCACCAGCCGGGTGGTGGGCTGGCTGCCCCAGTCGCCCGTCGGGGTTGGCTGGGGCAGGGGGAGCTGGATAACGGCGATCGCCCCCGGCGGCATGACTGATTTATCGGTGGCAATCGAGTGCCCGGCGGTCACCGGTACGCTGAGGCTGCCCGTGGGCGGCCCGCCGTCGCCCTCCCGAAAGAAAATAAACCGATCATTCTGGGGCAGGTACACATTTAAATCGTCAGGATGGGCCTCAAAGTAGGCCAGCAGGTTGGGCAGCGACAGGTGGTCGGGGTCGATTTTGCCGTCGTTTACCAGGGCGCGGCCAATGCTGGTGTAGGGGTACTCGGTGCGGCCCGCGTAGCCCACCGCCATCACCCGGCCATCGGTGAGCTGGAGCCGGGCCGACCCCTGCACCTGCACCAAAAACGCCTCTAGACGGCTGGCCAGCCACACCAGCTCTAGCCCGGCCAAAGGCCCCTGGTCGCTGGTTAGGCCATCGGCGCCCTCTAGGGCCAGGCGGGTGGGGTGGGGCGGGGGCCAGGTCTCTAGGGTGGGGGGGCGGCGATATAGCGGATAGCGGTACTCGGCGGTGGGCACCGCACTGGCCCGGTACTGGGGTTCAAAGTAGCCGGTGTAGGCGACGGTGCCCTCGCCGTCAGCCCCCACCGATTGGTACAGCACAAACTCGCGGCCCAGGGCGGCCCGGAAAGCCTGGTCATCGGGGCTACTGGCCACCAGCTGTCGCAGGCGTTGCAGGCTGCGGTAGACGCGATCGCGCGTTACCCCCGACACCAAATAATCTTGGTAATCTGCCGCCGCCTTGGGGGTGGCCAGGTAGGTCAGGCTGTGGTTAATCGCCTGGATCAGCGTCCGGCGATCTTCTGGCAGCGTCAGCTGGGGCCACACGGAGTCGATCACCTCAGCCCCAGCCGGGCGCAGCGGCATTGCAGTCGCAGCGGGCGCAGCGGGCGCAGCGGGCGCAGCAGACAATAAGGCCCTGGGCGACCCCTCAAAACTGGCGACCTCAGCGGCCAGAGGCAACCGAGAACTGGGCAGGGCCAGAGCGAGCAGCGTCCCTAACCCAATGGCCAGTGTGGGCGGGCTAAGCCAAACTTGACGAACCATCAATACCGCTCAACGCTAGAGCTAAACACCGGCTCCACCCGAATCGCGGCATCCCGGGAGGGGCGAATCACCATGTATTCTCCTGGGTTGACCTTAGGCAGGGGCACCGTGATGAACTCATCGGAGGTGGCCTTGGGCATCAGCTCGCCGCTGTACCACTTTTGAAAATCTTGGATAGAGGAGAAGCGCACCTCTTCGTGGTGGCCGCCATCAAACAGCATGTGAACGATGTACTCACTGGGCGTTCTTGGCATGGGGGATTGCGATCCTTCAGTTCACCGCCCCTATTATGGGCTGTTTGGCTATAAAAACTACCATTGCCGGGGGAATTTTCTGCCCCCGTGACCGAGCCGACTTTAGCGCCCCCCTCTAGGGAATTGGGGTGGTCTCTAGCAGGTCGGCCACCAGCCGCTGGGGCCGATGGTGCCCCGCCGGGATCAGACGGTGGGCCAGCACGTGGGGAGCCAGCTGTTTGGCGTCATCGGGGATGGCGTAGCTGCGCCCCTCCAGGTAGGCCAGCGCCTGAATTGCCCGGTAAAACGCCACCGAGCCGCGCGGGCTCACCCCCAGGGTGATGTCGCTGTGGGTGCGCGTCGCCCGCACGATGTCGAGAATGTAGCGCTGCAGCGACGCTTCTATCGTCACCTGGGCGCACTCGGCCCGCAGGGCCATCACCTCATCCAGGGTGATGCAGGGCTGGATGTCTTGGGGGGCCGCCCCGCCCGCCAGCCGCTGCAGCATGCTCAGCTCTTCAGTTTCTGTTGGGTAGCCGAGGCTAAAGGAGAGGGCAAAGCGATCCATCTGGGCCTCGGGCAGCGGGAAGGTGCCCTGGTATTCCACCGGGTTTTGGGTGGCGATCACAAAAAACGGTGAGGGTACCAGGCGCGACTGGCCATCTAGGGTCACCTGGCGCTCTTCCATCACCTCCAGCAGCGACGACTGGGTGCGGGGGGTGGCCCGGTTGATCTCATCGGCCAGCAGAATATTGGCAAACACCGGCCCCGGCATAAACTGAAACTCGCCGCTGCTGGGGTTCCAGATATTGGTGCCGGTGACGTCGGTGGGCAGCAGGTCAGGGGTGCACTGAATGCGCTGAAACTTGCCGTCGATGCAGCGAGCTAGGGACTTGGCCAGCAGCGTTTTGCCCACCCCCGGCACATCTTCGAGCAGGGCGTGCCCGCCGGAAAACAGCGCCACCAGCACCAGCCGAATGGAATCTGCCTTGCCGACGATAGTTTT
>JBBSLR010000084.1:0-8827 GCA_038255045.1 Phormidesmidales cyanobacterium | reverse complement strand
GTAGGTTTGACTCACCTGAGGGGGCAAAACTCTCAGGCCTGGTGGATAGACCAGAGGGCAATTGCGTCATGGTTCTCATCTCCCTGGATGTAGCACTGATTAATACTACTGATTTCTCTAAGGTTGGCAACTAAATTCGGGGGTAAATCAGTCACAAAACGCTAAATGTAGCGAAAGGTAACCCACAAATGTGGACTGCACCCAGCTTTCTTGTCCCAGCTTTCCACTATCCTGAGGGGCATAGCGGAGGGTGAAATGCTCCGACGACTTCAAAGGCTGTGATCTAGAGGCTGTGATCCAGAGGCTGTGATCGGGTTCTCTAAGCCTAGAAAAGGGTGCAGCAAAAAAAATATGGGCAATCTAGCGGGCTGGGTGGGGGCTGGCGCTTACTGCGCTGGGCTGTTGATGGTTAGTTTTGTGGTGCGCCACCTGGGGCTAGGCCCTTGGGCGGGGGCGGCGATCGCCGCCCTGATCTCTCTCGGGGCCGCCGGTCTAGCCGCCGGGGTGCTGCCTCGATATTGGCGACGCGGGCCAGGGGCATCGCTATGGTTGATTGCCGGGGCGGTGGGCGTTTTTGCCGCCCTCAACTATGGTCTGTGCTATCCGGCCCCAGGGGTATTGGACATTAGCCGTCTGCTCGACCAGGGCGATGCCGCCGGAGCGCAGCAAATTGTGGGGGGCACCGTGCAAGAGCTACCTCGGGTCAACCGCAATGACCGGGGGCAGCTGTGGCTTAAGGTTGATCGGGTGCGGCGGCTCGATGCCCAGGGAAATGCTTTCGGCATCGCTGAATCTCGCCAGGGGCGACTCTATGTCACCCTGCCCACCGACCAGAGCGAGGGGCTATATCCGGGCCAAAAGGTAGAGGTGCGGGGCCAGCTCTATGCGCCAACGCTGCCTAAGAACCCCAACGCCTTTAACTTTCGCGGCTACCTGGCCAGCCAGCGCTGCTTTGCCGGGTTCACGGCTGAGAAAGTGATGCCTGAACAGGGACAGTCGCCGCCCCGATGGGCACTGTGGCGGCTCAGGGTACGCATTGCCAGGGCTCATGAGGCTGGGTTGGGCACCCCCGAGGGGCCGCTGGTGAGTGCCATGGCCCTGGGGCGCAAGGCGGTGAACGTGCCCTACGACATTCAAGATGCGTTTATGCAGGCGGGCATGGCCCATACCCTGGCGGCTAGCGGGTTTCATGTGTCGCTGGTGCTGGGGGTGGTGCTGGCGATCATGGGGCAGCGGGCGGTTTCAGAGCGTTTTTCTAACCCGGTCAAGGCCAAGGTGATTGCTGGAGGCGTGGCTCTGGTGGTGTACGTGCTGATCACCGGGGGGCAGCCCAGCGTTATGCGCGCCGCTGTCATGGGGGCAGCGGTTCTAACTGGTCTATTGTTAGAACGCAGCGTGAAACCTCTAGGCTGTCTGCTGCTGGCGGTGACGCTGCTGCTGCTGCTGCACCCCGACTGGATTGACGACATTGGCTTTCGCCTCAGCGTGATGGCGACCCTGGGCCTAATGGTGGCGGTAAAACCGATCGCAGACCAGCTAGAGTGGCTGCCGACCACCCTGGCTGCCGTGGCCGCCGTGCCCCTGGCGGCCTACCTGTGGACGATTCCCCTCTCGCTGTACTACTTCAACACCCTGACCACCTACAGCATTTTGCTCAACATGGTGACGACCCCGCTGGTGATGGCAATTAGCCTGGGGGGCATGGTCAGCGGGGCGATCGCGGTGGTGTGGCCCTGGCTGGGGGCGCAGGTAGCCTGGTTGCTGTGGCTGCCCGCCCATCTGCTGATTGCCCTGGTGCAATGGGAGGTGAGCTTGCCGGGCAGCGCCCTGGCGACGGGTCACATTGGGCTGGGGCAGATGTTTGGCCTCTACGGTCTCTCTGGCCTCTGGGGTTGGGGGCCAGCCCGTCGACGCGGGCTGGTGGCGCTGCTGATCGCGCTGGTGGCCCTGGGGCCGCTGCTATATCGGGGGGCAACGCTGTCGCAGGTGACGGTGCTGGCGGCGGGGCAGGATGCGGTGATGGTGGTGCAGGATGGGCGATCGCCCCTAGTCATCAACAGCGGCACCGACAAGACGGCGTTCTACACCGTGGTGCCCTTTTTGCGGCAGGCGGGCATTAACCGGCTCACCGGGGCCATCCACGGCGACGACAGCGATGGCGAGAACTGGCGCACCATTGCCGAGAAGGCCCCGATTCGCAAGTTCTACGGGGCAAGTTCAGCTTTAGCAGCCGTGCCTGTGGGGGGCCAGTTCCAACCGCTGATTCCAGCCCAAACCCAGAGCATTGGGCGGCAGCGGATACAGTACTTGCAGGCAGGAGCGCGGGGGCTACGGCTAGATTTGATGAATCGCCAAAGCTGGCTGCTCTTGCCCAAGCTATCTCCAGAGCAGCAAATGCCCTGGCTTCAGGCTCACCCTGGACTGCGAAGCGAGGTGCTGTGGTGGCGCGGCGAAGCCCTGGCGGCGGCGGTGATCGATGAAATTGGGGCCAAGGTGGCGATCGCCTCCGCCCGCGACATCGATCCAGATACCGAGCAGCTGTTGCGCGATCGCGGCATTCAAGTGTTTTGCACCGAGCGCGATGGGGCCGTTACCTGGAGCCCGCGCCGGGGCTACCAAGCCTACCTGCAAGCAAAACCTCATCCCGTCGCCGCCTTCGAGTAGAGTTCTGCCCTCTTCAGTGGCTATTCATCTGGTTTTCAGAATGCTGTAGTAGTGTCAGTTAGCATCCTTCTGAAAGTTGACTAATCTAAGTATGGGCGAGGCCATATCTGGGCTAGATTCGGTTCTGGTTATTATTCCGGTGCGTAACGAAGCGGCCACCATTGCCGATGTGATCGCAGGGTTGCAGACGCAGGGGCTGCGCCACATTTGCGTAGTTGACAACGGCAGCACCGACGGCAGCGCCGAGGTGGCTGCCCGCGCCGGAGCCAGGGTGATCTACGAACCCGTTGCTGGCTATGGTCAAGCCTGCTGGCGCGGCCTACAGCAGATGTCCCCAGCGATCTGCTGGGTCTTGTTTTGCGATGGCGACGGCAGCGATGACATGAGCTGCCTGCCCGATTTTTTTGCCCACTGCCCCAGGGTCGATTTTGTGCTGGGCAACCGGGCCGCTACTCAGGCTGGACGCACTGCCCTGAGCCCGGTTCAGCACTTTGGCAATGGGCTGGCGACGGCGCTGATCTGGCTGGGCTGGGGCTACCGCTACCACGACCTCGGCCCCCTGCGGCTGATTCGGCGATCGGCCCTGGAGCGAGTGCAGATGAGCGATCGCGGCTTTGGCTGGACGGTGGAAATGCAGGTGCGGGCCGTGGAATGTCGGCTGCTCATCTGCGAGTTGCCGGTGGCCTACCGTCCTCGTCAGGGAGGTAAGTCGAAAATTTCGGGGACGCTGAGGGGCAGTGTGCGGGCCGGTACCGTAATTCTCAGCACCCTGGCCCGATTGTACGCAGGCCGCTTGAGACGGCCTAAATGGCGGTGGCGATGGCGATAGAACAGCCTGATGGAAAGGGTTTTGGGCGGGGTTTTGCCAGGGCGCAATGGCCCCTGCTGCCCGCCCTCTGCACCCTGCTGCTGGTGGCCGGGGCCGCCCTCATGGCCCCCCACGCTGAGTTCACCGACCCGGCCATTCTGCATCGGTTTTGGCTGGGGGCGGCGGTGATGGGGGCGGGGTTTGCGCTGTCGTGGCGGCTAAAGTCTCTCTCTAGCCTTTGGTTTTGGGGCGCGGCCCTGGCGGCGCGGCTGGTGGTGCTGCCCATGGCACCGGGCGATGATATGTGGCGCTATCTGTGGGAAGGATACATTCAAAACTTAGGCTTTAGCCCCTACCACCTGGCCCCGGATGCGGCGGTGCTGGCACCTTATCACACCGCTTGGTGGGAGCTGATCAACCACAGCGATGTGTCGGCCATCTATCCGCCGATTACGCAGCTGGGGTTTCGGCTGCTGGCGTTGGTCTCGCTCAGCCCGCTACTGTTTAAGCTGGCCTTTGTGGCGGCTGATTTGGCCTTGGCCTGGCTGCTGGCCCACCGCTTTGGCTACCTACGGGCCACCCTCTACGCCTGGAACCCGATGGTGATCTACAGCTTTGCCGGGGGTGCCCACTACGACAGCTGGTTTGTGCTGCCCCTGGTGGCCGCCTGGCTGCTCGACGATGCGCCCAGGGATGCAAAAGCTGACCTGGGCCGCTATACCTGGCTATGGGGGGCGGGTCTGGTGGGCATGAGCGTGGCGGTGAAGTGGGTGTCGCTGCCCATCGTCGGATTTTTAGTCTGGCGATGGTTGCGGTCGCGGGACTGGCTCAAAGCTCTGGCCGTGGGCCTGGTCGGCCTTTTGCCCATGGTGCTCTCGGCCCTGCCCTTCTGTCAGGGGGGCACCTGCCCGCTGATTCCTACCGGGTCGGTGTTTGTCGCCTACGGGCGCAGTGCTGAGTTGATTCCTTATTTTGTGGGGCGGCAGTGGCCCGCTACGCTGCAAGCCAACTGGATCTACGCCCTGCCGCTGGGGCTGGTGGTGCTGGGGCTACTGCTAGGGGCCAAGACCCTGGGGCAGTTTGCCGAGGGCTACTGGCTGGGGCTGCTGACGCTGACGCCGATTGTGCATTTTTGGTATTTCACCTGGATGGTGCCCTTTGCGGTGCCCAACCAAAACTGGGGGGTGCGGCTGGTGAGCCTGTCGGCCTTTGTCTACTTTGTGCTGCCCTCGCGGCTGCCCGACTGGCGGCTGACCCTGGCGGAGCGGCTGCTGTTGTGGCTGCCCCTAGTGCTGGGCTGGCTAGCTCAGCGAATTTTCAGGAAAACCTTAGCGGCGGGTCAGGTAGAGCAAGGGGCGATCGCCGATAACTAAAAGAAACGCCTGATTGGCCCACCTTCTCAGCCTTACCCCAGGAAGACCCATGCTGAAGCCCTTACCTTTTGCTCTGCTGGCGGCGATCGCCCTGACCCCAGCCTGCGCCCTGCCCCAGAGCAGCGGTCAAACCACCGCAGCGGCGACAAAGGTGGCCATCGACGCCATCGACTACAATACCTATGCAGAGATTTTGCAGACCTACGTCAATGCTGAGGGCTTAGTTGACTACAGTGCCCTTCAGGCTGAGCGCGCATCGCTAGATGCGTTTGTGGCCCAGCTGGGGTCCGTTTCCCCGACGGTCTACGAGGGGTGGAGCGAGGCCGACCAAATTGCCTTTTTAATCAACGCCTACAACGCCATTACCCTCAAGTCGATCATTGACCAGCAGCCCCTCAAGGCCAGCATTCGCAATATCCCCGGCGTGTGGAATTTTAGGCGGCACCCGGTGCTGGGCCAGGAGCTGACCCTTGATGCGATCGAGCACGACATTTTGCGCAAAGACTTCTCAGAACCCCGCATTCATGCGGCCCTGGTGTGTGCGGCAATCAGCTGCCCGCCCCTGCGTCAATCACCCTTCACCGGAGCCAACCTGGAGGAGCAGCTCGACGACCAAACCCAGCGCTGGCTCGATGGCCCCCACGGTCTGAGTCTGGATCGCAGCCAAAACCAGGTGGCGATTTCGTCTATTTTTGAGTGGTTTGGCGAAGACTGGCAGGCTCAGTATGATGCCCCTGACCAGTTCACCGGCAGCCCCAAAGAGCGGGCGGCGCTCAACTTTATCGGCAACTACCTCAGCCCCGATGACCAGGCCTATCTGGTCGAGGGCAACTACCGCCTCAGCTACCTCAACTACGACTGGGAACTTAATGAGCAGTAGGGTGACATCAAAAGCGAGGGTAAATGTGGTCTTGCCATGCGGCTTTTAGCGGGACAGCATCGCTCAAGGGTCTGATGTCTATTCTGACTCTCTCACTGCACCAACAAATTTAGCTGGTAGTTGATGCGGCCCGTGCCGCCGGTCTGCTGCTGCACCACCGTATTGGGGCCGTTGAAGGCGATCGCCACCGAAGCCGAAGCCGGCGAATAGCTACCCACAATCGTGACCCGGGTAATCGACTCGTTCAGGTAGGGGCTGATGTCTATAAATTCTGAATTGTTGCTCAGGGACACTCGAGTGTGATCATCGATCTCGATATAGCCCTGGAGGGTGGCCCCCGATGGCACGCTCACCGATAGCAGATGAGGCTCGTCTAAATTGGCTCTCTCTAGGCTGATGGTATTGGTTTGTCGCTGGTACGAGTCCATCACATCCTTCGCGCTGACCTCAGACAAAATGGCGCTGAGGGCCTGATAGGTGACCCCAAACGACTGATTACCGTTGGCTGAGGATGGCCCCACCGCTGCCGTAACCGCGACTAAAATCAACAGAGCAACCCCAAGGGCTGATGGATGGTTCATGGCTGTGACATCTCCAGGAAAAGGGGAAGGTCGCCCCCAGACTTATCGTTACCTCTATTAAGGCCGTTGCCCCCGGTAAGGAGGCCCACAGCAATGACATCAGCACGATAATGCCGCAGACATCACCGACCTGACGATAACCTAGGGCGACCCAAACAAGCCTGGCTCTACAGGACAGTACCCAGAGCCAGCAAGTTCCCCACAAGGTGAAGCCTAACGCCGCAGCCGCTCGGCAGGGTTGTAGACATCGACCTGTACTTCCACGGGCACCGCCACCGTAGGCCCAGCGGTGCTGCCTGCGCGTTCTGAGCCGCGAATTTGATGGCTGCTCTGGCGCACCTGGCGCACCTGGCCAGTGCCCCCTACGTGGATTTGGCGGTTGGTGCTGACGCTGCGGTTGCCGACGCAGGGGCCGTCGGCATCGATGGTGACATCGTTAGCCTGCTCAGCGGGTTTGTCGCCGCCGTGAATCGCGGCCTGAATGGACACATCGGCAACCACACACTGGGCCGATGCACTGGGGGCAAACCATGCCAGGAACCCAGCACAGAGCAGCCCCAGACCAAGGTACTGAGGTTTAATCATAGTTACAGCAAGATAAATGGTCTGGATGTAGAGGGGGTGCTAACCCGTAGCGCTACTGGCACACCTGGGTGCTGCTGCGGTTTTCGCTGTAGACCACGTTGCCCCCGGCGGTAGACCGGGTGGAGTGGGCACTGTGCGATCGCGCTACACACCCCGGCCTAAAGTTGGCCCTGGGCAGCGGCAGGCTAGACCCCACCTGGGGAGTTGTCACCGGGGGCAGCACCAGGGGGCGATCCGCCAGCGATCTGATGTAGACCTGCCCATTGTTGCCCACCTGCACCTGCACCCGGCCGGTGTTAATTGACACCGAACTGGCCAGGGCGGCGGGGGCTAGGGCGATTAGGGCGATCGCCCCCACCAGCCCCACCTTCAAGGTTGAAATCATCATGGTTGTCTCCTTGCAACGGCAAGAGGGTTAAAGGCGGGGCCGTCGCCTGACCTAACGCTAGACGGCGACCCCGAAGGATTTCCCCAACGGGCTACTTGCGAATGTCGATGCGAGCACCGCCACGACCCTGGGCACGGCCACGATTATCAGGACGCCCTTGCTCCCGAATGATGTTGACCTGGTTGCTCTCTTGGTAGGCGGCGTTGTCATCGCCCACTACGGTGCCAGTTTGATAGATATCTTGCACAATGCCAGTGCTTTGGCGGCTGTTAGAGCCACGGGTCTCAATGCGGTTGACCTGCTGGCTGCGCTGCACCGTCGCATTGCCATCCCCTTGAATATAGATATCTTGGGTGCCCTGCTGCACTACAGCCGTATCGGCGCTGGCAGGCATAGCCACAAAACCCAGAGCAGCAAAACCCAGTAGACCCAAAGTAGAAATGTGCTTCAACATTAGAAACGTCCTCAATAACGTAATTTTACAAATTGAAAAAAATATAAGATCGGCATCAGAGATCTAAAGCCTAAAAAAGCTATTGCTACTTTTAGAAAACCCCTAATGTGTCCGCCTTATGTACTTAAAGACCAGTGAATATACGCAAAAGTTCCCAGGTTAAAAATTTGGTTTTTGCGCAATTTTTCATTTCCCAAATTAAAAGATTTAAATTATCTTCGGGAAAAGGAGCCTACCCAAAAAAGGTAGACTAAGACTCACTGGAATTGGTATCAGCGATAGTTCAGGAAGGATAGGTTCAGGATGTGTTGCAACGATGGTTCAACGCATCCTGAACTATTATTCAAACCAGTAAACTCAATTACGACCTCGGCCCTAGTTGCCAGGGTGGGGGCGGTTTTGCCCAACTCGCCGACCCGGCTTAGTGGTCGAGCCTGGTTGGTTAATCTGGTTGATCTGGTTAGATTCTTGGTAGACAGAATTGCCAGAGCCGTCAATGGTTACGCTCTGATAGGTGTCTTGGACAGAACCACTCTGCACAGTGCCACGGCGAGCATTATTGCCCAACCCGCGCCCTAGCCCAGGATGGCTAATATTGACCTGATTTATAACCTGAGTAACTTGATTATTGTCGCCATTAATAGTGGCTGACTGTGTGCCAATTTGCTCAGTGGCTGTATTGGCGACCGCGGGGAACGCAAACGTGCTAAAAACCGCTGCCCCTAATAGGCTAAAGGCTCCATATCGCTGTTTCATTGTGGTTCAATCCATTAACAGGTAAGTCAAGTTATAGCAATTTTCATAAATACGTGACACACTTTGAGAGTAGAGGACAGATAGGATTTTGATGAAAGCTTACAGCACTGATCTACGGCAGAAAATCATCGAAACCTATGAAAGTGAACCCATTTCTCAACGCCAGCTCGCCAAGCGATTTCGGGTAGCCCCTAGTTTTATCGTTAAGTTACTCAAGCAATATCGGGAAACGGGCCAACTCGCCCCTAGATCTAGCCCCGGACGTCCACGACGACTCAATGCAGAGCAGATGGAGGTTGTCAAAGACTTGGTAGAAGCGAAGAACGACCTTACCTTGG
>JBBSLR010000083.1:0-8863 GCA_038255045.1 Phormidesmidales cyanobacterium | reverse complement strand
GGGGCCAATGCCTACATTACCAAGGGCAGCTTTACCCAAGACCTGCTGTTTGAAACCCTAGATCGATTGATTTAGAAAATCACCCCCATCCAATATATCCATCCAAAATATCCATTCACGTAGAGACAGACCTCAATGCCCCCTGGCCCGATTCGATTACTGCTGGTGGAAGACTCGCCCGTTGCCCTGGTGCTTCTACAGCGCATTTTTAAAGACGTGCCCGATATTGAGGTGGTGGGGGTGGCGCGCAACGGCCAAGAAGCCCTAGCCATGGTGCCGATGGTCAAGCCCAGCCTGATCTGTACCGACCTGCACATGCCCAAAATGGATGGGCTAGAGCTAACGGAGGAGGTGATGAGTCGCTTCCCCTGCCCGATCTTGGTGGTGAGTGCTTCGGTGCAACCAGAAGACACTCAAACCGTGTTTCGCATTTTTGAGGCCGGAGCGCTGGATATTTTCCCCAAGCCCCGGGCGGGCCTAGCCTCGGAGTATGAGAAGGCCAAGACAGAGCTAGTGGCGAAGGTGCGAATATTGTCGGGGGTGTCGGTGTTCACCCATCGGCGACGGAGCGCTGCGCCAGCGGCCCCCTTGGTGCCCCTCCCGGCCGCTTTGGTAACAGCCGCTTTGGCCACTGATCGCCTGCCCAAGCTGTTGGCCCTGGGGGCCTCGACCGGTGGGCCTCAGGCGCTGCTGGCAATTTTGCAGCAGTTGCCGAAGACGTTTCCGGTGCCGATTGTGTGTGTGCAGCACATTAGCGATGGATTTCTACAGGGGCTGGCGGATTGGCTAGATGCCAACTGCGCCCTGCGGGTGACGATCGCAGCTCCCGGAGAAAGACCCCTGCCTGGGGTGGTGTACTTTCCCCCCGAGCGCCACCACCTAGACATTGGGCCGCGAGGAGTTTTCACCCTGTCGCCGGGGGAGCCGGTGGCGGGGCACTGCCCTTCGGTGACGGTGATGTTTAGGTCGGTGGCGGCCCACTATCGAGACTCGGCGGTGGGGGTATTGCTGACGGGAATGGGGCGCGACGGGGCTGAAGGTCTCCAGGCCCTGGCCCAAGCGGGCAGCCTCACCATCGCCCAGGACGAAGCCAGCTGTACCGTGTTTGGCATGCCTAAGGAGGCCATTGCCCTAGGGGCAGCTCAGCAGGTGCTGCCGCTGGAGGCGATCGCCCCCTTTTTGCTCAACCGGGTAGGGGGCCTGGGCGCGGTACAGTAGGCCCAGCTTAAGGATATCGGAGCTAGTTGGCCTCTGGGGCCTGGGGCAGCAGTCGGCCCATGACGGCTTTGAGGCGCTCGGGTTCGCAGGGTTTGGTCAGGTAGCCCGACGCCCCCGACAGTCGAGCCTCTTGGCGGTCGGCCTCGGTATTGCGAGAGGTCACCATCACAATGGGCAAATTCTTAAACCGGGGCAGGCTGCGCACCGTGCGGCACAGCTCAAAGCCGTCGATGCCGGGCATAGAGATATCGAGCAAGAGCGCTTCGATGGCCTCTTGATAAATCACGGTGAGCGCATCTACTGCGTTGTCGGCCAACAGCACCCGGTAGCTGTGATCGAGGGCGCGTTTGATCATCTGCTGGCTGATTAAACTGTCGTCGACCGAGAGGACGATCTGTTTGGTAACGATCTGCTTAGTAACGACACAGTTTGCGGCAACACAGGTGGACATAGTTCAGACAGCCTCTCGGGTTTAATGCGGGTGCTTATTAATATAGTTATGCCCAAAAAATAACTCTTTCTCCAACGTAGTTATACCTAATAGTAAAAACACTGATCGATGCCATCTTGCCCCCACCTGGGGTAATGTTTGGGCAGGCGTTTGACTCAGCGGTCAGGTTTTTGGTTCTGTGGTCTAGTTCTCTAGAGGTCAGCTGTTGATTGTGGTGAGGATAGTGCTGTGGGGGTTGGGGGCCGGCTTGGGGGCCGGGGCGATCGCAGAAGTGTTTCTGCGCGCTCGGTACGGTCTGGGCAACCCGCCCCTCTACGTGGCCGACGCCCGCACTGGCTACCGTCTGGCCCCTAACCAAAGTCTGCGGCGGCGGGGCAACCAGATCGAGATCAACCAATACTCGATGCGGGGGCCAGCGATCTCGCCCCACCGCCCCGCCGATACCCTGCGGGTGCTGATGCTGGGCGACTCGATTGTCAACGGCGGCTGGTGGACCGACCAGTCTCAGCTCCTGTCGCTTGAGGTGCAGCAGGGGTTAGCCGGGTTAAATCTGTCTGGGGTTGAGTCGGTGGAGGTGCTCAATGCCTCGGCCAACTCCTGGGGGCCGCGCAACGAACTGGGCTACGTGCTGCGGTTTGGCACCTTTGAGGCCCAGATCGTGCTGCTGGTGCTCAACACCGACGACCTGTTTGCGATCGCCCCCAACAGCTACGAGCTAGACCGCAACCCTGGCTACCCCACCCGTCGCCCGCTCCTGGCCCTGGGGGAAGCGGCCTGGCGCTTTCGAAAATATACCCCCAGGGCTGAGCTACAGACCCTGCAAGATCAGCCCGGCGATCGCGTTGGGGTCAACCTAGAAGCGCTGCGCCAGCTGCACCAAACCGTCCAGGCCGCTGGCGGGCATTTGATCATGGCGATGACCCCCCTGCGGCGAGAGCTAGACGCCGACGGCCCTCGCGACTATGAGCTGGTTGCCCGCCAGCGCCTGACAGATTTCACCAGCGCCCAGGGCATTGTGTACCTAGATTTTTTGCCCCAGATGCAGCAGACCCGTTACGCCCAGCTGTACTTCGACCACATTCACCTCAACACCGAGGGCAACCAGTGGGTGGGGCAAGCCCTGGCTAACCTGGTAAAAAAGGTTTGGCTAAAGCCAGGAGCCGGGCCATCCCCCCCGATGAATGAACCCATGAGCGACCTTTGGTAAGAACTCTTAATCCCAGGCCAGAAGTGGAGCTGTGCCCGTGGGAAAACTACGGATCGGCAGCTAGTGGTCTGTCAAGCTTCAATTTGTAGGTTGGGTGAAGCGCTAGCGGAACCCAACAAAGCTTACTGCTGTTGGGTTTCACTTGCATAGATGTCATCCTAAACATGCTCCCATTGTTCAAAATCTGCTATGGCCGCGAGCGATTGCCATCAGCGAAGTGATTGCCGTTGAGTGACCGCCGCTGAGTGACCGCCGCCGCTACTGCCATCCTTCGGGACAGCCGCTGGCGACAAAATATCATTCACGATCATGTCGTGCTTAAACACAACATCTCTTAATGTTGTGTTACATTGTGCCGACAAGGTCGCGATCACCCAAGGTTTCTAATGGAGTATTGCCGATGAATCCCCAATCTTCTGTGACGCTAGAACGCCAAAAACTAAATATTCTTCAGCTGTTCTTCTTTTTGCTGGGTGCGCCCCACATCTACGGCGCGATCAAAACCGCAGAGCGTCGCCGCCAGCAGCGGCCGCCGATCCTGCAATACGTGGCGGTGGGGATGTTGGCCATGGCGATCGCCAGCGCCGCCGAAATGTGGTTTCTGTAGAGGTGTGAGGTTCAAGACGTTGTTTTGAATCTCACCCTTCCTGTTGTAGCTCGCTGTAGGCGGCGTAGACGCCTTGAACGGTATACCAGTTTAAAAATATGCGGGCTAGCTCTAGGGCTAGGGACGGTTTGCCCTGGTCGATCAGCCAGCGCAGCAGCGGGGCCATGGTCTTTTCGTTGAGTCGCCCGCCAGCGGTGAGCAAGCCCCACAGCATCTGATGCAGCGGGGTCATTTGGATCATCATCCGCACTTCGCGGGTGGGATGTTTTTTATAGAAAATTGCCCCCATGCGGCCCCGCTGAATCTCTTGGTCGATCATTTTAGGGATTTGGTCGAGGGCGAAGGGGGGGTGATAGTGGTAGCCGATGGCTTCGGGCACTTTGACCATGGTGACGCCCAGGTTTTTGAGCCGCACCCCCAGTTCCAGGTCTTCCCAGCCGTACTGGCTAAATTCGGTGTCAAACAGGCCCGCGGTCAGCAGCCAGTGGCGGGCGATCGCCAGGTTGGCCGTATCAAAAAACGCGTTAGAAAAGTCGGTCACCTTAGCGGCTTCTTTCATCGGCTGGTCAAAGTTGCTGGTGTTGACCAAGCGACCAGCGGTGAACACCCGATCATCTCCCAGGCGCTGGTAGGCAGCGGCTAGGGCCTGGGCATGGGCCTGCATAGAGCCGGGGGGCATGATCACATCGCTATCGACAAAGGCGATGGTATCGCCCTGGGCCACCTGCACCCCGTAGTTGCGGGCGGCAGAGGCCCCCTGGTGGTGGCGCTCCACCAGCCGCACGTGGGGAAACTCGGCGGCGTTTTGCCGCAGCCAATCTTGGGTGCCATCGGTCGAGCCATCGTCCACCACCAGCAGCTCGTAGTCTGTGATCAACCCAGGGTCAAAAACCTGCTGCTCTAGGGCGCGCAGACACTTTTCGAGAATGGGCTGGCGGTTGTAGGTGGGGGTGACGACGCTAAAAAACACGGTGAGCCTCCAAATGGCTCTCATATCCTAGCGCCTTGGCCTGTTCTTGCTAGGAAGAATTTGTGCCGCTGATAGTAACCATCTCCAGGGATTCATGGCATAATTTAGTATGTATGAACTTTAGTTCAAGCGTATTTATTTGGCGTAAAGCTGGCGGGCGTAGATTTTTGTGGGCGTAAACCAGGGACGCACAGCGGTGAACCATGCAGGCCAGGGAATAGGTCAAAGCAAGGGCCAGAGAAAGATTTCTTGGCGCGGCAGTCTAGCGCTGCTGCTGCTGGCGGGTGTCTGGGGCTGCTCTAGCCCCGGCGCGGCCCCAGGGCCGCGCCATGTCACTCTGCACCAACAGTGGGCCTTACAGCCGGGTGATCGCCTGGGCGGCTACCAGGTGCAAGGCAGCCTCGGCGACATTACCGTCGATCTGCAAGGCAACCGCGTGTTTATGCCCTTCGATGGCCAGGTGCAGCCCGCTGAGGGCAACGTCGACCTGTGCGTGATCTTGTCGAGTGCTGACGTGCCGGCCTACCTGTTTCGCCTCTGCGGGCTACGGCAGGCGCGGCTGGGCGATTTGGCCCAGGGAGAGCCGATCGGCAGCGGCGACACCGTGGCCTTTGCCACCCTGAGGCGACAGGCCGATGGCACCTGGGCGATGGTAGAACCCGCCAAAGAAATGATCGCCCAATTTTTAGATCGGCCCTAGCGACTATCCCCCGTCGGGGAGGCCCAGTCCCTGGGGGTCAGCGGGTGCCCCAGGGGCAGCGTCAGGGTCGAGCAGCCCCGGCAGAGGGTCGTCGTCAGGGGCGACTTCGCCCAGATCGCGCAGAATTGGGGCGGCTTCTGGGGGTGCTTGCAAAAACACCGCCGACAGCACCGCCGACAGCGTGGGGGCCATGGCGATGCGGTTTTGGTAGACCATAATTACCCGGGTTAGGGCAGGGAGCTGGTTTTGCTCGGCCACCAGGTATAGGGGTTCGACGTAGATCAGCGATCGCTCAATCGGTATCACCAGCAGATTTCCCTGCTGCGCCCGCGACCCCTGGGTGTCCCACAGCGAAATTCGCTGGGAAATCTCCGGGTCTTGATTGATGCGGGCCTCGATCTGCTCGGGGCCAAACACTAGCTCCTGCTTGGGGAAGCGATAGAGCAGTCGCAGGCCGTAGCGATCACCATCTGACCTGGCCGCCAGCCAGGCGATCAGGTTGTTGCGCTGGGCCGGGGTAAACAGCCGCAGCAAGACAAACTCCTCGGCGGTTTCGTCGGGCAGCCGCATAATCAGGTAGTAAGGCTCGACCCGCTGACTCTCGTTGGCGTAGATCTCCGTCGGGGCGCGCCACTGGTCTTCTCGGTTGTAGAACACCTGGGGGTCGGTCATGTGGTAGGTCATCAGCGCCTCGGCCTGCACCGAGAAGAGATCCTGGGGATAGCGAATGTGATCGCGCAGGTTGCTGGGCATTGCCTCTAGGGACTCGAACATATCCGGCAGCAGCCGACTCCAGGTTTGGATAATGGGGTCGTTAGGCTCGGCCACAAAAAAGCTGATCGACCCGTTAAAGGCGTCTACCACCACCTTGACCGAGTTGCGAATGTAGTTAAAGTCGTTTTCGCCGGGGTCGGAGTAGGGGTAGCGACCGCTGACGGTGTAGGCGTCAATAATCCAGTAGAGGAAGTTTTCGCCACTCTGGGTGTTGAAATTTTCGAGGGTGATATTGGGGTCACGTTCGAGAAAGTCTTCAAAGCTGACGCTCTCGGGGGGGCGACTGCCGGGGGTTGCTCCGGTACCCCACAGGCTGGAGGCGTCGCCAATGTCGGCGGTGACCAGGTAGGGGTCGGTGTCAAAGCGCAAAAAGGGGGCGATCGCCCGCACCCGATCGGCAATGTTGCGGCGAAACAGCAGCCGCGTGTCGTCGGTAAAGTCTTCGGTAAACAGCATGCGCCAGTCGAACAAGTGCCGGGCAAACAGCAGTCGCCGCCAGCCGTCGTTGAGGTTGATGCCGCCCCGGCCCAGGTAGGTGGTGTAGATATTCTCGTTGCCGCTGGGGTAGTCAAGCTCCAGCACCCGGGTGTTGGTGATCACGTAGGTGTCGGTGAGCTCGCCAAAGTACAGGCGCGGGTCGCCAATGGGAATGCTCTGGCGCACCGCCTCGCTGCTGGGAATGTTGTCGATGCCGCGCACAAAGTAGGTGGGCAGCCCATCGGGGCCAGCGGTATTCACCGGACTCATGGTAAAACCGTAGCCGTGGGTATAGACCAGGTGTTCGTTGACCCAGGTTTTGGCAATGTCGGGCACCCGCTCGTAGTTGAGTTCGCGGGCAGATATCATCACCTGCCGACGCTCTGAGCGCCGCTGCTCGTTCAAAATGCTGTAGCGATCAAAGTCAGCGTCTTTAAACTCGTAGTACAGCCGAATCTGCTGGAGCTGACGGTTGCTATCCAACAGCGGGCGCGGGTCCCACAGGCGAATGTTCTCTAGGGTGAGGTCGTTTTGATCTAGGTCCTCGACGGTGAGGTCGCCGCTGGGGTCAAAGGGCTCTGACTCGATCGCCTCTAGGTCAAAGGCGGCGCGGGTCAGCGCAATAGAGTTGATGATGTAGGGCCGCTCGCGCTGGAGCTCGTTGGGTTGCACCACCAGCCGCTGTACCACCGTGGGCGCGACCACCAACCCCAGCAGGGCGATCACCAGATAGCCAGAAATGCCCTTCACCAGCAGACTGGTGCGACCCACCCCGGCCCACCAGCCCAGGGGTGCCTCCGGAGCCTGGGCCCGGTTGGCCTGGGCAAGAGCTGACTTCGCCATTGGGTTAACGTAGCCCGGCGACCACAGCCGCCCTCGGGCTAAAAAGACCAGTCCGAGAACGAGGGTAAATATAGCCAGCGCCCAATTCATCGGCAGCAGCACGTGAATGTGGGTGTAGCCCGCCCCGTACACCACCCCCTCTTGGGAGTAGAGCACTTCATAGCGCCCCAGCCAGTGGCTAAAGCTGGTGGACAAAAACAGCAGCCCCGCCAGGGTATAGAGGTGCTGCTGCTGAGCCTGAGAAAAGCCGTAAAAGCGCCCCTGGCTGAGGGTGTTTTCCGTGAGCAAATACACCAGGTAGACGCTGACCAGGGTAAAAAACAGGGTGCCCACCACCCAAAACTCAGCCAGGTGCAGCACCGGCAGGCGAAAAATATAGAAACTAATATCTCGGTTAAACAGCGGGTCGACTTTGTCGTAGGGCACCGGGTTGAAGGCCAGCAGCACCGAGGGCCACTGCTTGGCCAAGATTAGCCCGTAGCCCAGGCTCATCAGCACCGCCGCCAGTCGCCCCAACTGCCGTGGATAGATTAAAAACGCCACGGTGCTGATGCCCAGGGCCAGCAGCAGCCAGGGCTGGGTGATAAAAATTTGCCCAATCACCGTGAATAGCTGAAGCTTGGGCCACAGGGGCAGCGGTGTGGCGGCGTCGTAGAGAGTGGTGGTCTGTCGCCAAAAGTCTCTGGCAATCTGCCCCTGGTAAATCAGATGTACCCCCACTAAAAAGCTCAGGGTGCCGCCCACTAGCAGCAGCCCACTGAGCCCCAGGCTGTTGACGCGGGAGGGGCGATCGCCGGGCGGTTCAATCGGCTTGGCCCGGTCGGCCAGGGTGAGGTTGCCCCAGGTAAAGAACAGGGTGCAAACTATAGGAACGATGCCTAGGGTGAGCTGCGATCGCATCCGCAGCCAAAACACCTCCAGGTAGTTGACCTCTAAAAACCAGAGGCGCTCGGCTTCGAGGTTAATAATCGCATCCAACAAGAGCAGGGTGAGCAGCCCCAGCCCCAAACCCAGCCAGCCCCACCGGGGTAAGCTCTTTGCGATCACCTTATTTATCATTGGCCCTACGGCTAGACAGCTAGCAATGCCTAGATTGTAGCGCCGCAGCGCTCAGGCACTAGGGCAGGCGGTGGTGAAAGTGAGAGCAGAGCAGCGATGCCTAACGGCTGAATTGAGCGGCAGACCTAAATCTTTGCTCATCACCAAAATATCAAAATTCTGTCCGCTCCAATGATTTGTTATGCCCCAAACTCTTATCTATTCTTAACTTTGGCGGTGGAACACATCATGAAAGGAATCGTCGATAAATTCCCGGAACTCATCAATGAAGAGAATAATTTTTGCTTACCAATCTCGAACCGAAGCAGATAACCTTAACGGACTCATCGGTTTTGGTATAACGGTTTGCTCACCGTTTTTTCGCCGATTGGCGGTCCTAAATCTGCCCGCCTACGCCTTTAAACTTCTCAACAAACGGGCTCTTCTGGTAGCATGGTGATAAGTTTTTCTAATCAGAAAAGCAAGCTAGCAAACGCTTGCGGAAATTTCCGAAGTTTACAAACCCATAAGCTTGGCGCTTAATCAACTTGATTCGATTATTTATTCCTTCCATCGGC
>JBBSLR010000082.1:0-8889 GCA_038255045.1 Phormidesmidales cyanobacterium | reverse complement strand
TCCCGAGTTGGGCTGGGTACATACATCTGGTCTACGGCGCTGGATGTTAGCGCTACAGGGCGGGTTAGCGCTACAGTGATTGAATTCTGGCACTCTGGATATTATGTCGCGTTTGTCCCGTCAAGTTCAGCCAGCTGAGGCCTATCTGGCCAAACTAACCGAGGCTGATTGGGCGGTTTTGGCCAAGGGCAAGGTCTTGGTCAAGGGCGGCAAGGGCCAGTATGGAATTATGGCCGTCACCTCGGTGACCCAGGCGGCGGCCTGGAGGGTGCTGACCGACTACGGTAACTTCGACAAATTTTTGCCTACGGTGGTGACCAGCCGGGTGGTGGAGTCAGAGGGCGATCGCACCGTTGTCGAGCAGCTCGACCGACGGCGAATTTTGCTGACCACCATGGAATCTAAGGTGCTGACCGAAAACCTGGAGCTAGACGGCCAGCAGATTAGCTTTCGCCTGCTAGAGGGCAATCTGGAATACATGTATGGCCACTGGCGCATCGACGCGCCCCCTGCCGCCCTCGGGGCCGCCGCCGGGTGTTTGCTGTCGCAGCAGGTGCGAGCCGAGGCCGACGTTGGCCCCTTTAAGTCGATGTTCTACAGCATGTTTGAGGCCAGCCTGGTCGACACCATCAAGGCCCTGCGCACAGAGATGGAGCGCCGCGCCGCTTCACCCAATCTTTAAAATTAACCCCTCTTTAGGTAGATTTGCGCAAAGCACCTGAGGGGTTAGATCCTGCGGTCGCAATTCAGACCATTCTGAGAGAATCGATCTTGCCCGTAGCTCAAGCTATGGGCAGATGCTTCACCAGCCTCAGCTTAAGGAAAGTTCCTTGTATTTTGATTGCATTTGTCCGGATTCTCTTAGCACGGGCGATTCACTGAATCAAATGTAAGGAAATCATAAAGACCCCTTAGATTCTGTACCCCGGTATGGGTAATCTCAGAGAAGGGGCGGTGCCAGTTCGTTACGTTGGTCACTATTCCGGTCGTTTGATTGGGTATTCGGGACATGCACGCTTCGTTTTCTCCCGGCAAATGTGCCGCCGATGAAGATCATTTGCTCTTCTACAAAATTGTCTCCGATGCCGACGGCATTCGCCTGCGGATCTGGGAAAGCGCCACTGACCTAGACCAGAGCCCGGCCCCTTACCTCTACATTCTCAACCTGCGGGTGGGCTCTATGGCCGAGGCAAAAAAGCGGCTCAAGGCCCACCTGGCCCTCAACGGCGGCACTCTAGCTACAAGCCAGACGCTGCCCCAAAAGGGCAAGGTGCGGCTCATGGCCCACGCCACCTGGAACGGCACCGAAGACTACGATTTCTAGCCTGGAGCTGAGCCTCCCACGCTGACGGCGTTTAATCTTGGCGCAGTTTGAAGGTTCGGCCAGTCCAGGCCTGCTGCATCGGGTAATAGCTAGCCACCAGGGCGATCGCCATCCACCATAGGGTGCTGATCTGGGGCCGATACATCACCGTGTCGGCAATGCCCTGGCCGAGAATGCCGGTAATCGATGCGATCGCCCCCATCAGCCAGTAGCCCTGCTGATCTTGGGTCTCGCGCTGCCGCTGGAGCTGCACCCAGCCCTGGTGAAACACCAGCAGCAGCAGCCACAAAAACGCCGCCATGCCGACGATGCCCGCCTCCACCAGCACCTCTAAAAACACCGAGTAGGCGCTCAGGGCCGTGTAGCGGGGCCGCTGAAACAGCGGGTATACTGCGTTAAATGCGTCGTTGCCGGGGCCAATGCCGAGAATAGGGCGGGCGCGAATCATGTCGATCACCGCCGCCCACACGTTCATGCGAAAGTTGTTGCTGCTGTCGGCCCGGCCTACAAATATGCTCAGCACCCGCGCCCGCAGCGAACTCACCGACAGCACCCCCAGCACCACCACGGCGGCGGCCCCGCCCAGCAGCAGCGGCAGCGCCCAGCGCCGCCAAAAGGGCGTAAACCAAATGCTCCAGTACTGCACCAGCAGGGTCATCAGCACAAACCCGGCGATCAAAAAGCCAATCCAGCCGCCCCGGCTCAGGGTCAAAATTAGGCAAAGGGTGTTGAGCATCGCCGCCAGCAGGGCCAGCCCCTTAGGCACCCAGCGGGGCCAGGCAAACACCGCCGCCGCGCTCAGCATCACCCCCGGTATCAGGTAGCCCGCCAGCAGGTTGGGGTTACCCAAGAAACTATAGACCCGGGTGACATCGGCCACCGCCGAGTTGGCATCTACCCAGGTGGCCAGGGCCGTCGCCCCAAAGAAATACTGCCGCAGTCCATAGATAGATACCGGCAGCGTTGTCAGAATATAGGCCAGCACCAGCAGCCCTCTGGCCCTAGGTCGCCGCGCCACCCGCGCCACCAGCAAAAACAAAAGAATATTCAGGCTGAGCTTGATCAGCCCGCTCAGGGCCGCTGCCCGCACCGGCGACAGGGCAGTGGCCATCACCATCACCCCCCAATAGACCGCCACCGTAATGTGCAGCGGCGTCATGCCCACGCCCGCCTCATCGGTGAGGGTGAGCAGGGCCCACAGGGCCGCTGCCGCCAGCAGCAGCACCCCAATCAGCGGGGTCGACACGTAGGGGGCCAGGGCAAACAGCGCCACCACAATGGCCAGCCCAATCCAGTCGCCCCACTGCAACAGGCGGCTGCCCTGCCGCCACCGCCGCAGCGGGGCCAGCAGCCGATGAATCAGGCTGGCGGCGCGCCATTGATCAAAGACAAAGGTCGACAGAGTGAGCTGTTGCCAAACAGAAGTCAGCATAGAGATGGCACAGGTGCAGAATAAATCCTCCCCATCATGCCAAGGTTTGACCGTTCTGCGACGGTTAATTGAGATCTTGCCGCCGCGAATCTGGTCGCCGCGAAACAATATCATCCAGAAATCTCATCCAAGTCCAGACCTGGAGTTCTGGCTGGTTCTGTCCGTGGGAAAACCCAGCTGTCGAACTGGGCTTGGTATAGCTGCCTGAACAGTTCTCCCGCCGGGCAGAGGATGTAGTTGCAGCGGTGGCCTAAACTACATACAAATACCCCAAGCCTTAAGAAACCGTAAGGGCCGAGAGATAGTTCAGGGGGCACGAAATGTTTGGCAACCGCCCGGTAGCTTTAATTAAGGGTTAATACCCAGCCCAGATCCCCTGTTTACAATATGGGCAGCTGCAAATCGGCCCATTATAAGTCCCGATGTCAGGTCCAGAGGGCAAGTCCAGATGTGGATTGGAGCATTGCCTGGGGACGCAGACAGCCCCCGAATCTAGACTTGGCCCTCGCCTCTCGCCCCCTTTAATCACCAGGAGAAAACCATGGCCAGCCTGTTAGAACAGCTCCGGCAAATGACCGTTGTGGTCGCCGACACCGGAGACATTCAAGCCATTGAAAAATTTACCCCCCGCGACGCCACCACCAACCCTTCACTGATTACGGCGGCGGCGCAGATGCCCCAGTACCAGGCCATTGTCGATGAGACTCTGCTCAAGGCCAAGGCCGACGCGGGGTCGGGAGCCTCGGATAAAGACATTGCCAACCTGGCGTTTAAGAATCTGGCGGTGGCCTTTGGCCATAAAATTCTCGGCATTATTCCCGGTCGGGTTTCCACCGAGGTTGACGCCCGCCTCAGCTACGACACCGAAGCCACCCTGTCCACCGCCCGCGACATCATCGCCCAGTACGGCGAGTTGGGCATTACCCCTGATCGCGTGCTGATCAAAATTGCCTCCACCTGGGAGGGCATTAAAGCCGCCGAGATTCTCGAAAAAGAGGGCATTCACTGCAACCTGACGCTGCTGTTTGGCATTCACCAGGCGATCGCCTGCGCCGAGGCCGGGGCCACCCTGATCTCCCCCTTCGTGGGCCGCATCCTCGACTGGTACAAAAAAGATACGGGCCGCGATGAATATCCCGCCACCGAAGACCCCGGCGTGGTCTCGGTCACCGAAATTTACAACTACTACAAAAAGTTTGGCTACCACACCGAGGTGATGGGGGCCAGCTTTCGCAACCTGGGCGAAATCACCGAGCTGGCGGGCTGTGACCTGCTGACCATATCCCCCCAGCTGCTGGCCAACCTCGACAGCACCCAGGCCGACCTGCCCCGCAGGCTCGACCCCGCCAAGGCCGAGTCTATGGAGATTGAGAAGCTTTCCATGGATGAGGCTACCTTTAGGTCGATGCATAAGAGTGATCGCATGGCCACCGAAAAGCTCGAAGAGGGCATCAAGGGCTTTAGCAAGGCCCTGGAAGCCCTGGAAAACTTGCTCGCTACCCGGCTCACCGAACTCACCCAGAGCGACAGCACGACATCCACAGCTCGGGATGATCAATTTGATCTATTTAAAGCCTATGACCTAGATGGCGACGGCTTTATCACCCGCGAAGAATGGCTCGGCACCGACGCCGCTTTTGATGCCCTTGACCTCGACCACGACGGCAAGCTTTCCTCCTCAGAAATTGTGGCCGGGCTGGGGCCTGCCTTTGAGGTTGCCCAAACCTAAATTCTTGAGGTTTAAGTGGTCTAAACCTTTGAGAACCTGGGTTTTTCCATCGCCCGCTGGCGGGCCGAGCTGGCGATACGCTTAATCAGGCATCCTAGTTTTACCCGCCATAGCTGGGATTGACCAGGGGGTTCTGCCAGGGCGTTTCCGCAAAACTGTAGTGAGCGCTACAGCTTGTCGCGCCCTTACCCCAGTATTGGTTAAAGCGACTGTGCTGCTCTTCGCCCTAAAAAAGCCTATTGCTGGGCTGACTTGGCTACCCAGGGCACCCCACAGCGATGCCCCCTAACCCTGGATTCTTAGGAGACCCCCGGTGCTATTTGACGCCTATGACCCCGGCGATTTTTTTGACGAGCTATTTCTCAGCCAGGGCCAGCCGCGCCCTGAAGCCGAGCTGCTGGTACGGCGCATCAACGCCATGTCGCTGGTCGAGCTACAGCAGCGACAGCAGGCCCTGCAAAACGCCCTGTTTAAGCTAGGGGTCACCTTCAACGTCTATAGCGACAACCAGGGCGCCGAGCGCATTCTCCCCTTCGACGTGATTCCGCGCATCGTTCCGGGCCACGAGTGGGAATGGATCGAAAAGGGGCTAAAACAGCGGATCTACGCCCTCAACTGCTTCATCCACGACGTCTACAACGACCAAAACATTCTCAACGACGGCGTAGTACCCCGCCATGTGGTCGAGAGCGCCCCTGGCTTTCTCAAGCCCTGCCTGGGGCTAAACCCGCCCAACAACATTTGGTGCCACATCACTGGCACCGACCTAGTGCGCGACAAAGAGGGCCGCTGGTACGTGCTCGAAGACAACCTGCGCTGCCCCTCCGGCGTCTCCTACGTGCTCGAAAACCGACGGGTGATGAAAAACACCTTCCCCCACCTGTTTGCGGCTATGGATATTGCCCCGGTGGATGACTATGCCAGCCAGCTGCTGGAAACCCTGCTCAACCTGGTGCCCGACACGCTAATCAATCCCCGCGTGGCGGTGCTCACCCCCGGCATGTACAACTCGGCCTACTTTGAGCACTCGTTTTTGGCCCAGCAGATGGGGGCCGAGCTGGTGGAAGGGCGCGACCTAGTGGTGTCAGACGGCTACCTCAAAATGCGCACCACCAAGGGGCTAGAGCGGGTCGATGTGATGTATCGCCGCATCGACGACGACTTTATCGACCCCCAGGCCTTTCGGCCCGACTCGCTGCTGGGGGTGCCGGGGCTAATGGAGGTGTATCGGGCGGGTCGCGTGGCCCTGGCCAACGCCCTCGGCACCGGCGTGGCCGACGACAAGCTGGTCTATGCCTACGTGCCCCAGATGATTCGTTACTACCTCGACGAAGACCAAATCATCCCCAACGTGCCCACCTTTCTCTGCGAAGACGCCGCCCAGCAGGCCCACGTGCTCGATAATTTAGAGCAACTGGTGGTCAAGGCCACCAATGCCTCCGGCGGCTACGGCATGCTGGTCGGCCCCCACTCCACTAAAGATCAGCAGGCCGAGTTTGCCGATCGCATTCGCGCCAACCCCAGGGGCTACATTGCCCAACCCACCCTCTGCCTGTCGCGGGTGCCCACCCTGATCGAAGACTGCTTTGAGGGCGGCCATGTGGATCTGCGGCCCTACATTCTCTACGGCGAGGAGATCTACGTGAACCCCGGCGGACTCACCCGCGTCGCCCTCAAGCGCGGCTCTCTGGTGGTCAACTCCTCCCAGGGCGGCGGCAGCAAAGACACCTGGGTGGTGAAATCGGTAAACCCCAATGCCCAGTTACAGATTTAGAGCTGATGGGGCAATATCCTGTTGAGCTAGACTTATTACATCCAGGAGTGCTCATTTGCCAACCTACCGACAATTGCTTGCTGCGGCATCTTTGGGTCAGGTGATATCAAACTTTTACCCGCCCCTTCAGCTCTTTAGATATGATCCGAGGCTGCAAAGCATTTACATCCAGGCTGGAGAACTTGACGATATCGCTTTAATCATCGACGAAGCCGGGGAGTGGGAGTTTGTATCATGACAACACCGCTAACTAATCTGACTAATACACAGCTCAAGCAATATATTTTTGAACACCGCAACGATCAAAACGCTTGCAGCACTGCTCTCAGCATCCTCATAAACCGCAGCGATCCAGCCAATCGCCACCCGTTTCTTGAAAATTTTCAAGAGCTTGAACAAGAATTCCATGCCTACCTTCAGGCAAGCAAGATTTAGCTGAATACGAGTAATTCTATGGTACAGCTCTCAACCAAAGCACTAACCCTAGAGGAGTTTCTGGAATTGCCGGAAACTAAACCTGCCGGCGAGTTTGTGGATGGTCAAATTCTTCAAAAACCCATGCCCCAGGGAAAACACAGCGCCATTCAGGGTGAGTTTGTAGCGTTTGTTAACGCTGGTCTAAAGTCGCAACGCATTGCCCGAGCATTTCCGGAACTGCGCTGTACCTTTGGAGGACGATCCACCGTTCCTGATGTGGCTGTATTGGTCTGGAACCGCATTCCCCGCGATGGGAATGGTGAAATTGCTAATGCCTTTGCGATCGCCCCCGACTGGACTATCGAAATCCTGTCTCCAGACCAGAGCCAAACCAGAGTCACTAAAAATATTCTTTACTGCCTCAGGCACGGCACTCAGATGGGCTGGCTGATTGACCCCGACGAACAAACCGTGTTTGTCCATCGCCCCAAGCAAGAAACCCAAGTCTTTGACCAACCGGAAGATGCCCTACCCATGCTCCCCTTCGCGACCGACCTTTCCCTGACGATCGCAGCGCTCTTTAACTGGCTTCTGGAATAAAGTTTTCTTGTCTCTAGCTCGTGAGCCGCAGCAGTATTTCCTTCGTTTGTCTGGGTAGGAAATGATGACACCCACTCTCTCCACTTTCCCAGTACTCCACCTATCCACCCCCTACCCCTAACGCCCCATGCTCAGCCGTGTCGCCAACTCGATCTACTGGTTAAACCGCTACGTGGAGCGGGCCGAAAACGTCGCCCGTTTTGTCGATGTCAACCTCAACTTGCTGCTGGATGCCCCCCCAGGCATGGAGCAGCAGTGGGAGCCGCTGGTGATTACCACGGGCGATCAGGCGTCGTTTAAAGAACGCTACGGCGAGGCGACGCCAGACAACATTCTGCGGTTTCTGACCTTTGATCGCGAGTACCCCAACTCGATTATTTCTTGCCTGCGGTCGGCGCGGGAAAATGCGCGATCGGTGCGGGAGATTATCTCGTCGGAGATGTGGGAGCAGGTAAACGCCTTTTACCTGATGGTGAATGAGGCGGCGGATGTGGGGCTGCTCTCGGATCTGCACAACTTTTTCCCAAAAGTGAAAATGGCCAGCCACCTGTTTGCCGGGGTGATGGATGCGACGATGACCCACAACGAGGGCTGGCACTTTGGTCAACTGGGGCGACTGCTGGAGCGGGCCGACAAGACCGCCCGCATTCTCGACGTAAAATACTATATTTTGCTGCCCTCGGTGACCGATGTGGGGTCGCCCCTCGACGATTTGCAGTGGATTGCGCTGCTGAAGTCGGCCAGCGCCTACGAGATGTATCGCAAGTGTCAGTACCGGATTACCCCCCAGGGGGTGACGGAGTTTTTGATTTTGAATCGGGAGTTTCCGCGCTCGATTCAGTTTTGTTTGCTGGAGGCGGAGCGATCGCTGCACTGCATCTCGGGCACCCCGGCGGGCACCTGGCGCACGGGGAGCGATCGCGCCCTCGGTCGTCTGCGCTCGGAGCTTGACTACCTCACCATGGAAGAAATTACCCAGCGGGGGCTGCACGAGTTTCTCGACGATCTGCAAACCCGGCTCAACACCATTGGGGGGAAGGTATTCTCTGACTTCTTTGCCCTAGAACCCGTGTCCTAACGCCGAAGAGATTCCAGGGTTCTTGAGTCGGTTGCTGGGGATAATTGTCTGTCCACCAACAGAACCCTGGGATCTGCCCCTAACGCACCAGTACCAGCGCCAGGCTCAGCAGTAGCAGGCCCGCTGTACCCACCAGACCCCGGTGGTTGCGCAGCCAAAAGCCGATTTGCTCCCCAGCTGACGGGGCGATCACTGCCGATTCTGCGGCCGCATTGACCGAGCGGTAGAGGGTACAGGTCTCAGCGTGGGGTCGCTGGGGAAAGTTGCAGCTGTCGTCGGCGTCGTAGAGACAGGTGGCGCAGAGAGCCTGATCGCCCTCGGTGCGGTGCAGCGGCATACCGGGGTGCCCGTGGGCCTTGAGGGCGAGCCGACAGCGGGGGCACTGAATCGTGGTGGGTTCGATGGTGGCCTGGCAGCGGGGGCACGACAGCATAGCAGCAAAGACATTACTGCCCGGGGGGCAGTGACAGACTTTCTGCGATCGCTCCATCAACACTTTCCCAAACCAAGAGCGATTTTAGTTATCTCTGCTCAC
>JBBSLR010000081.1:0-8901 GCA_038255045.1 Phormidesmidales cyanobacterium | reverse complement strand
AGAGGCAGAACGTTGCAGCAATCCATTGTGTGTTGCCACAAAAATGATCTGCGGATTAACAGGATTCACGGCTAGACCATGAACATGATTCTCGTCTCTCCAATTGACTGCGGGTTCGAGCGAGACAGTAGACTTGACTACAGCAGATTGAGGGGATGCTTGACTGGTGGGTGCAATCGGAACTTGATTACCAGATTGATCGTTGGGGGGCTGCTGACTAGAGCGACTAAACCAGAAACCCAAGCCACCGCCTAAGAATAGGGAGATAGCAATCGGAATGGTGCAGCAGGCAACCATTGCGATCATCATCCACTTCATGCCGGAATTGTTTGAATCTGGCTGGCTCATCTTATACTCTCGTTCTTTTTAAACTTTATTTCAAACTATATCCAAGCATAATGAACCAACTTTTCCAGGTATTTATGCTGAAAAAGTTAGCTCATCATCTTAATGATGTGAGCTTCCCAAACAATGTGCAAATCAATCGAATGCTTTGATTAGGACGCTCACGTTTCAAAATTAGCTACCCATTTGCTGCATATCTCCCATATTCTGGCAGCAGCTACAGCCAGATGAGGTCGGCTGGTCAGTCTCCTGTGCCAAAGCTAAACCCGCTGTTAAGCTCAGCACTGCCAGACCTGCAACAAATGCACTGAGTAGGGTTTTAGTACGTGTGGACATATTCTTTTTCGACTCCTAAATAACCTGGTGGACTGTTCTTTGGGAACAAAGACCAGTATAAACCCTCTAGTAAGCTACAGAGTCAAGAGCTGCCGCAACAATGCATTGCACAAACTTCGTAAACTATTTTTCTGACTGCTTTCCATATAAGAGGCTTAAATCTCTAGTCAACTCAAGAGTTTAAGCTCTGGTTGACTGATAAAAGTGGATGACTCAAGGCTTGAAACGTTCTCCAATTGGTCATTTGAGCGTGGGAGAAAAGCTATGGGGGGGGCTAGCATTCTAGCCTTAGATCGTTTTAGATCGCTTCTGAATTACTTCATTCTATAGTCTACAACAGGTATGAATCTGGAATTTTACGCTCTCGACGTTGTCTGAAGCTTGTCCAAAGTAAAACAATGGCGAAAACAAGCGTAGAGAGCAAAACAACACTTGCCCCAGAGGCAACATCAAAGTAGTAACTTAAATAAATACCGGCAAAGGAGATTCCTGAGCCCAGTAAGGCAGAGTAGATCATCATCTTGCCAAAGCGATCGCTCAACAATCGAGCAATTGAGGCAGGGATAATGATTGCTGAAATAATCAATGTGACGCCCAAAATTTGCATCGTCGTTACCAACATTGCTGCTAACATCAGCGCAAACAAAACGTCCATTGCAAGCACTGGAACACCATGAACCTTAGCAACATCTCGATCAAAACACCAAAACAATAGCGGGCGATAGAAGATAAATACCAATGCTAATAGAATGAGGGTTACCGATCCTACGACCCAGACATCGTTTGGTGTTACGCCTAAAACATTGCCGAACAAGGCCGCTTCAAAGCTTTTGGTAAATTGGCGATAGGTGCTGATAATGGCAATTCCTAAGGCAAAACTAGCCGTTGTCACAATGCCGATAGCCGCATCGGCATAGATCTTGCGCCCCGTCAAAAATTGAATCACCAGGGCTGAGATAAATCCCCAAAATCCTGCACCGATGTAAAAGTTGAGCTGCAATACATAGCTCAGCACGGCTCCGCCCAAAATTGCGTGAGATAAGCCGTGAGCGATGTAACTCATCCGTCGAGTTGTAATGTAAACGCCCATTACACCACATAGTAGTCCTGCCAGCGTGGCAGCTAGCAGAGCCCGGCTGAAAAATTCGTACTGGAAGGGCCTAAGCAGCAAATCCATAAGAGACTTTAATGAACTTTACGAAGAATAGAGGGTAAATTGCTCTGCATTCGATGGCGGAGCGTGCTGAGACTGCTAGCAATTAGAATGCGATCGCCCTCACGAATTACCACCATTTCTCCTCCAAAGGTTTGCTCTAGAGTTTGTGATGTAAAAACTTCGGTAGGTTCCCCCTGAGCAACAATGCCATGGTTAAAGCAAATTACCCAGGGCAAGTGAGTTGCCACCGAGTTTAAGTCGTGGGTAGACAGCAATATAGTTAATCCTTGCTGGTTGAGTTCTGCCAGCAGATGCAGGAGTTCATGCTGCACCCGTAGGTCAGAGCTGCTGGTGGGTTCATCTAGCAGCACAATATCTGGATCGCCTACCAGTGCCCGCGCAATAAAAACTCGCTGCTGTTGCCCACCCGATAACTCGCCGATTGGACAATGCGCTATATCTTCTACACCAACCCGATATAGCAGCTCTCTGGCAACCTGGCGATCGCGCTTAGAAGGAAATGGTGAAACGTTGCGCCTGCGATAACGTCCCATCATCACCACCTCTTCGGCTGTGACTGGAAAACTCCAGTCTACGGTTTCGACCTGCGGCACATAACCAACCTTCGGGGGCGACACTCCCGCGTGGAGTTGCTGCCCCCGAAACCAGATTTCACCACCCCAAGGATGGGTTAACCCCAAAATTGCCTTGATTAACGTTGTTTTGCCGCAGCCCGATGGCCCTACTAACCCCGATAGCTGCTTCGGATAAAGCTTTAGATCAACGTGAGTAAATACAGGCTGAGATTGATATCCACAAGCCAGATTCTTAATCTCTAACAATGGCTCCATGGGTTATGGTTTCGCGGTGGAATTGACCACATTGGTGGTGTCAAGCTGATCAACTGGGCTTGGATCACCCCCCAAATTCTCTGCCAAAATTCGTAGATTCTCTGCCATCATGCCAATATAGGTATGATTGGCATCGGTATTCTCCGCAGCAACCGCAGATCCTTCCCCTGGCAAATCATCGTCGCTAGTGTTGGCCAGCTTGACGCCGGCCTCTCGGGCAATTTGCTCAGAGACTTTACTGGGGAACACTTCAGAACCAAAAATAGCAGGGACTTTGGCGGCGCGGATCTGATCAATTAGCTGAGAAAGTTCCTGAGCCGAAGGCTCACTGAAATCTGATGGCTGAATCGCTCCAATTACCTCGAACCCGTATTGTTTTGCCCAGTAGGGCCATGAGTCGTGATAGGTTAGCAGTTTGCGATTTTCAGGGGGAATGCTATTAACCACCTCGCGGGTAACTTGATCGAGGCCCTGTAATTTTGTCAGATAAGACTCTAAATTAGCGGTATAGTAGTCTGCTCCTTCGGGGTCAAGCCTGGACAATTGTTCGGCTGCCAGTTTGGCATAGGCCTCGGCAAGTGCAGTGCTGACCCACAAATGAGGATTGGGCTTACCGTCGGCTTGAGGAAAGCTATTGTCAAATACCCACTGGTCTTTTGTGATGGTGTTGCTACCCAACTCATAGACCTCGGTTTCACTGGGCTTAACCGATCCAGCCAGCGCCATGGTGGGCTGTTCGAGCTCTAGCCCATTGACAAAAACGAGATTGGCTTTTGCCAGTGTTTCTCCATCCGATGGACGCGGTTCAAAGGTATGAGAATCTGTGCCTTCGGGAATGATGCCCACCACTCGAACGCGATCGCCGGCAATGTTGCTGACAATGTTGGTGATCGGAGCGACGGTTGTTACCACCAGTAAATCCGTCTGGTACCTAACATTGTCAGCCGTTGGCGACGCATCTGAAGAAGCTTCTGTAGCCCCAATAGGACTGGGTGAAACGGCTGTCTCTTGGGAAGCGCCACAGGCACCCAAGCTTATGCTTAGCGCTAGTAAAAGTACAGGAGTCCTCAGCAGTCTAATAGGCATTACTTATGTTAACTATTGTTTGAGCTTGCTCCTCATTAGACCCCTTTGCTGATAGATATACAATCCCCCTCCCCGGCATCTGGGCCTATCTCTTAGGGTATACATTCCGGCTCTGGTCAAGGGGCGCTGGCCGGTGGATCTTGCTTCGACACCGCTCAGCCAGCGTGGCCCGTGGGGAGGTAACTACTTCGAGAAGTTAAACCGGGCGTTGACCTTTTCGCCTTTGATATCGGTCTGAATCACCGTCTTGTATTCCCCCGCCGCCTGGCTGGGTAAAAAGGCAAAGAAATGCTCGCCCGCCGCATCGTACTCCATCGGTAGCTCTTGCTGGGTGCCGTCGGGAAGCTGCACCTGGGCGATCGCTGTCGCATCGGCCACAGCTTCATGGGTGTCGCCCGTTTGCAGATAGAGGTCGAGGTGAATGCCATCGGCTTCGGGCGCGGGCACCAGTTCTAAATGGTAGGGGCCGCTTTCGACCACCTGCCCACCCTGGCTAGCGACGGCAGTCTCGGTCTCGGCTACAGGGCTTTCGGCTACGGGAGTTTCAGCGGCGGTGTCGGGGGTGGTGGCGGTTTCGGAGCCACCGCAGGCAGATAGCGCCAGCACGCCAGCAATTAACAGAGCTTGAGCAAATTGGGAAGACATGGGAAAGACCTCAAAAAAGAACGTAGCTAAAACAGGGTGGTTGGGTGTTGCCCAACCTGGGTGGTTGACTGAAAGGCTGGTCAACATTAAGTCATCGGCACCTTAGCGCCGACCGACGGTGCCATCTCATCGGCGTAAGCTGTCGGCGTCACTGGCTTGGGCATCAGGCGTTTGCCAAACAGCGAGTAGAGCGCTGGCAGCACCAGCAGCGTCAGCGCCGTCGAGGTAAACAGGCCGCCCAAAACGACCACGGCCAGAGGCTGCAAAATTTCTTTGCCGGCCCCGCTGCCCAGCACCAGGGGCACCATGCCCAGGGCCGAGGTGAGGGCCGTCATTAAAATGGCCACCAGCCGCTCTGAGGAGCCTTCGACAATCACCTCGCGCAGGTGCATGCCCTGGGTCAGCTTGGTGTTGTAGTTATCGACCAGCAGCAGGCCATTGCGGGTGGCGACGCCAAACAGGGTGATAAAGCCGACCAGCGACGCCACCGAAACCACGCCGCCCCCCAGGGCAATGGAGGCAATACCCCCCACCAGGGCCAGGGGCAGGTTGACCATAATCATCACCACCCCCAGCACCGACTTAACTGCAAAGTACATTAGTACAGAGATGACGACGATGGCCAAACCCCCAAACACCAGCAGGTTGCGGCTGGCCCGCTGCTCTGACTCAAACTGCCCGCCGTACTGAATGTAGTACCCAGACGGCAGCGCTACCGATGCGCTAACGCGATCTCGAATCGCGTCTACCACTGAGCCCAAATCGCGCCCCGCGACGTTGGCCGACACCACAATCAGGCGAGAGACATTTTCGCGGTTGATGGTGTTTGGCCCGGTGCCATATTCAATGCGAGCCACCTGAGCTAGCGGAATTTTTTGGCCGACCGGGGTATCGATCAAGAGATTGCCGATCGCATCCAGGTTATTGCGGGCGTCATCTTTAAGCCAGACCAGCAGGTCAAAGAGCTGCTGCTGCTCTAGCACCTGAGACACCACGCGACCGTTGAGAGCGGTTTCCACCACGCCAGCAATTTGCCCGACGGTGAGGCCATAGCGAGCCGCCGCCGGCCGATCAAACTGAATTTGCACCTGGCGGATGGGCACCTGAGGCTCTAGCTGGAGGTCTACCAGGCCATCGATATCGCGAATCGCCGTCTCTACGTCGCTGCCAATGGTGCGCAGCTGGTCGAGGTCGGGGCCAAAGATCTTCACGGCGATCGCGCTTCTCACCCCCGATAGCACCTCATCCATGCGGTGGGTGATAAACCCGCCCACGCTAGGGGCAATGCCGGGGATGCGGGCAAATTCTTCTCGAATGGTTTCGATGGATGCTTCGCGATCGCGCAAACCCTCCTGGCTCAGCTCGATATCGACGTGACCCAAGTTGACCCCACCGGCGTCGGCATCCCCCGGTGCCCGCCCGGCCCGCAGCTGCACCGTCGTGAAGCGGGGATCATCCTTAAGCGCCTCCTGCATGGCTAGCCCCGCCTCGTTAGTAGCCGCCAAGGACGACCCAGGGTAGAGCAGCATCGCATTGACCAGCGACGGCTCCTGAAATTCGGGCAGAAACACCCGCCCCAGACTAAAAAACACCACTAAAGACGCCACCAGAGACGCCAGGGCAATGGCCAATACCAGCTTGGCGCGGCCCATCACAAACCGCAAAGCCGGTTGATACAGCCGTTGAGACGCCCTGGTGACCCAGGTTTCATCGCTGGGCAGCGGGCGGCGGGCCAGCAGGATGGCGCACAGGGCTGGGGAGAGGGTCATGGCCACCAGGGTAGAGGCAAAAATCGACACCAGGTAGGCTACTCCCATCGGCGCAAAAATCCGCCCTTCTACCCCGGTCAAACTAAAGATGGGGGCAAACACCACAGCAATAATCACGGTGGAAAAAATAACGCTGACCCGCACCTCTACGGAGGTGTCGTAGACCACCTTAAAGGGGTGCTCAGGGGTGCCCGCTAGCTGGTTTTTGCGCAGCCCGCGATAGGCGTTCTCCATATCTACAATCGAGTCATCGACCACCGAGCCGATGGCGACCGCCAACCCGCCCAGGGTCATGGTGTTAATGCCCTGGCCAAAGGCATTGAGAATGATCATGCCCACCAAAATCGAGAGCGGAATGGCGCTTAGGGTAATCACCGCCGTGCGCCAGTTCATCAAAAACAGCAGGATAATAATCGAGACAATGATGATGCCGTCTCGCAGCGAACTCAGCACGTTTTCGACCGAGGCCTCAATAAAATTTTCTTGGCGAAAGGTTTCGGTGACGACGACATCCTCGGGCAGTGACGCCTTGAGCTCCTCCATGGCGGCCTCCACGGCTCGGGTCACCGTAGGAGTGTCGTTGAGGGGCTGTTTGTTGACCACCATCACCACCGCCCGCTGGCCTCCCACGCTGCCGTCGCCCCGCTGGAGGGCAGCGCCAATCTGCACATCAGCGACATCTTGCAGCGTGACTGGGCGGCCCTCTCGGGCGGCCACGACCGATGCTTGCAGTTGCTCAATCGAGTCTAGCCGCCCAACCCCGCGAATAATCAACTCCTGGTCGGGGGTGTTGAGAAACCCGCCTGCGGCATTGACGTTAGCGGCCTCGGTCGCCTCGGCCACCTCTTGCAGCGACACATTAAACGCCACCAGTCGGTCTGGGTCAACCAGCACCTGGTACTGCCGCACGTCGCCACCGTAGGCAATTACCTGGGAAATGCCCGGCACGGCCAATAGACGGTTGGTGACATCGCGGTCTACCAACCGTCTGATCTCCATCAGAGGCGTGGTTTCCGCCGTAAAGGCGTACATCAAGATTGTGCCAATGGGGGACGAAATCGGCGAAATTTGGGGAATGCCGACCCCCTCCGGCAGTTTTTCTTGCACCTGCTGAAGTCGCTCAGTGACCAGCTGGCGGGCCTGATAGACATCGGTACCCCACTGAAAAATCACCTTGACGACCGAAATGCTGACCGCCGACGATGACCGCACCGTTTCTACCCCAGGGGTGCCATTGACGGCGCTCTCGATCGGTAGGGTAATCAGCGCCTCCACCTCTTCGGGGGCCAACCCTGGCGCTTCGGTTTGAATTTCAACCTGGGGCGGCGCAAAATCTGGAAACACGTCCAGAGGCATTTGGGTGAGGTTATAAATGCCTAAAAACGTCACCACGATCGCCCCGATGACCACGAGCCACCGCTGGGCGATCGACCACTTCAAAATGTTATCTAGCATCGCTGTTGTTCAAAATTTGGCAGGGCAGGTGTCTCACCATGGCCGTTTTAGGGTGGGCAATGCCCGCCCTCTGGGAATAGGTTGTCCAGACATCACCGCAGCTACTTGCGCGAGGGCTCGCCCTCTTCAACCAGGGGAGCCGCCAGGGCTGACCCAGCGCCATAGCGGGGATGCCCTGGCGCTGACGGCAAAACCCCCTCGTCGCCAATCGCCAAGGCATAGGTCGGGCGCTGTCGCCTGGCCCACCAAATACCGGCGGCAAAGGTGGTGACGGCGATCGCCCCACTGCCCAAACCCAGCGCCCACCAGGGAACGCCCGCAGTTGCGACTGCCTCAACGGGGGCTGCGGTTTCCTCTGTTGCCTCAGCGCTGCCGCCCCGCAACGACTGGGCATAGAGCTGGTTAGCCCGCTGGGTAACGACTTCATCGCCCTCAAACAGGCCGCTGAGCACTTCGACTTGATCGCCCGCCGTTCTCCCCAGGGTGACCTCAACCGGTTCAAAGGCATTGCCATTGCGCACAAACACCAGCGGTTGGCCGTTGGCTTCTACCACCGCCGCCTGGGGAATGGCGATCACCGCCTCCGAGGTGCTCTCGGTGAGCACTTCCAGGGCCGCAAACATGCCGGGCTTGAGGGTGCCTTGGGCATTGTCTAGCTCAGCCTGTACGGGCACGACCCGAGTTTCGCCATCGACCACCGCACCCACCGTCGTAATTTGCCCCTCAAAGATTTGATCGGGCAGGCTGGCCACGGTGATCCGCACCCGTTGCCCAGGCGATACCTGGGACAGGTCTTTTTCGTAAATGTTGGCGGTGGCCAATACCGTGCGGTTGTCCACGATCGTCATCAGCACGGCGCCCGCATCTTCTGACGATTGCCCCAGGGTGACGTCGCGATCGGCAATGGTGCCTGCGATCGGCGCTTTGATGGTGATGGTGCCGTCGGCGTTGGCCGTGGCCCCAAGCTGCTGCAACCGGGTTTGGTAGGTCTCTGTGCTGAGCTGCGAGCGAGAACGGGCGACGTTAAGGGTGGTTTGGGCCTGCGCCACCCCCGTGCGAGCACTGAGAACCTCCAACTGACCTTCGGCCTCTGCCAAAGTCCGCCTGGCGTCGGCCAAACCCGCCTCAGAGGCCAGTAATTCGCGACGGGCGATCGCCCCCTGCGCCGCCAGTTCCGAGTCGCGATCGTACCGCTCTTGGGCCACCCGGACATCCGTTCGGGCCGCTTCGATCGCCCTTAGGGCAATCTGCTGTTGTT
>JBBSLR010000080.1:0-8940 GCA_038255045.1 Phormidesmidales cyanobacterium | reverse complement strand
GGGCAGGGTGTATTGCCGTTGAACGGTCATGATACTTCTCCGTCAAACAGGCTATTCCAAAGACGTTGGGGGCCGAGCACCCCAGAGCAGAGCAGCAGCTGGTGCAGCAGCTGTATGGCCAGCTGATCGAGCTTTTCGTCGCTACTGTAGGCAATCACCCCGGCCCGGCTCGGGTTCATGCGGGCGCGAAAGTGGCTGCGAAAGCGAATCAGGTAGTCGGCCAGGCGAAAGTGGTGGTCGGGGGTGAGCTGTTTGTCGGCCAGCTGTTGGTAGCCCACCAGCAGCTGCCGCACCAGCACCGTCAGCCGCCGCGCCAGGGTGCAAATGATCACCACCAGGGCTTTGGCCTCTTCAATGTCTAGGGGGCGGCGCTGGCTATAGCGGCGCATGGGGTTGGTGCCTCGCAGCAGCCACAGGTGTACCCGGCCTTTGACCAGGCTCTCTAGGCCCAGGTCGCGGGCGGTGGCCAGCATGGCTTCGCTGCCGCCCAGATCGAGGGCCTCGATCGCCAGCAGCAGCAGGTCAAGCTGAATCCGCGCCCGGCGAGGGCACTCATCGGTGGGCAACCCTGGGTTAGTCAGGGTGTCGAGCACCAGGGGCGGCTGGGGAGCGGGCGGGCTATCTACTGGCATTCAGCTCTGGCTCTGGGTTTAATACAAACAGCATTCTATCAAAGCACAGTCATACCCCAACCGTCCGGAGTAATTGCCGAACCGGCGGGTGTTTAGGCTAGCGGCGATCGCTCTTATGACAGGCAATCGCTGCGGTGAAGAGATCTGAACCCACCCCGCTGACCATACCCGCTTGAGAAGTATGCCGCTGGGTCAGCGTTATTTCTCTCTGGGCTACTAGCTCTCACCCGTTCTAGAGATCCGCTAGCTTGCTCATGCCCTGGATGTACCATTTGCCGTCCTGGCGCACCAGGTCGTACTGCATTCTCAGGGTGTCGTTGTAGGCGGCACCGATGTTTTCGACCCCAAACTCAAACAGCTTGGCCTGCTCAGAGACCACCGCTACCGCCTGGAGCTGGTCGGCGGTGGGGTCGTCGGGGGTGACTGACTCCACCTCAACGGTGTGCTCGTACTCCCAGTACCAGCTCTCGGCGGCGGCGGCATCGGCCCGGCGCTGCCACTGGGCGAGCACTGGCTCGAGCAAAATGTCGTCGAGGCGATCGCCCTGGTAGCTTTCGCCCAGCGCCCCGCGCTTGACCTCTAGCCATTCGTTGATGACTCGGCCCGCCATGTCGTTGACGCCAATTTCGGCGGGGGCCGGGGGCACCTCAGGAATCTCAAAGGCGGGCTGATCGAGGCGGATGGCCAGGGGCTGGCCCGAGATTCGGGGGCCGCTAAAGGCGGTGGTGACCCAGCCCAGGGCGCGCATGGTGCCAAAGCCGAGAATGCCGACGCCCACAATGCCCGCCGCCCCAACGATGGCCAGCCGCCCCCAGTGGGGCGAGGCGCTGCGATCGCGCCTCGTCGCTACCTCGGGCAGAAACGCCTGCCCTGGGGCCAGGGTCACAGGCTCAGGGGGTTGGGGACGGCGATCGGGGCCGGGGGCCGGTTTGTCGCCAGGAGCCGGTTTGTCGCCAGGGGCCGGTTTGTCACCAGGGGCCGTCATTTTGCCCTCTGGAGACATCTGAGCCACCCGCTCCGCCACCGATAGATCATCGCGACGGGGAGCATCCCGCCGCAGGTCACCGCCCTGAGAATCACCACGCTGAGAATCACCCCGTGGCCCATCGCCATCGCCTACTCCCAAATCGGCGGGTTCGGGGGCCTTAGCGCGGGGGGTGCGGCCATTGCGAGCGGTAGCCGCGCCAGGGTAGGCCCCGTTGCCATTGCTGGAAAGCCCCTGGGCCGGGGGTGGCTCCACCCGGCGGGCTGTGGCCACCGGCTTAGGCATGGTGGGGGCACCAATGGGCAGCGATCCTTCAATGGTGGGAAACTGGCTGGTGGAGAACTGGCTGGTGGAATATTGATGGTCCGACCCCTGCGCTCCTGGGGCCGCCACCGGGAACTGCGGCGACTGCGGCTCTGTCGCCGGGCCACCGGGCATAGTCTCTAGGTAGGCCTGCACCTGGGCATCGGCAAAGTAGTCTTTGAGGGTGGCCTGCTGGTCTTTGAAGTCGCGAAAGTGGGGAAATAGCTCGTCTTTGAGCCAGCGCTCGGCGTAGAGGCACAGGCCCGGCAGCAGGTCGGGCGACTGGCGCGAGTGCTCGCGGATGTAGGCCAGGGGCTCGTACTCCTGACTGAGCTCGAGGGCACGGTTGGCCTCTTCGGTTTGGCCCAGCAGCAGCGAGCACACTGCCTGCTCCAGATGCACATCTTGCTGGGCACCCAGGCGCAGCAGCAGCTGCTTGGCGCGGCGCACCAGGGCGGGCTGGTGGCGGGCAAAGCCCCGGGCCAGCAGGGCATACACCGTCAGGTAGGTGGCCACGGGCGAGGGGCGGCGGGCCTCGTGTTCAAACAGCTCCTGCTGCTCGCTGGCGGTGAGGTAGTCGCGCAGCTGCTGAATAAACCGCAAAAAATCGTCGATCGCCAGGCCCGAGAGGTCGTCTTCGGTGCCCTCAATGCCGCCCCGGTCTTCGAGCATGGCCTTGAGTAGCTTGATGCCCTGGCGGCGCTCGCGGGTCTGGTCGAGGGGGCGGGCCAGCAGCTCCAGCACCCGGTAGGGCCGCAGCTTATACAGCTCAGTTTGAATTTCGGCCCGAATGGCTGAGAAGTGGTTGCCCTGGGCCAGCAGCTCGTGGCCGGTCTGCAGCGACTCGGCGGCAATTTCGTAGTGGCGCTGCTGCCACTGCTCGCGGCCCAGCTCTAGGCAGGCCAGGGCCAGGGTGAGCACCACGTCTGCTTTGTCGGGGTCAGCGGTGGCTGCGCTGCCGTAGGGGTTGCTGAGCAGGGGCTGGCCCAGCTGCAGCACCTGCTCGTATTCGCCCAGCTCTAGCAGCAGCAGCAGCGCCCCGACCAGCTGGTCGCTCTCGATCTCAATTTTTGAGCTTTGGGCCTCGCTGCCGCCGGGTTCGGTGGCTAGCGACCTCAGCGCTGCTTCTCCGGCATCGGCGCTCACCGCTAGGCCCGGAATGCGCCCCTCGGGCAGCGGCTCGGGGGCCATGTCAACGGTGTAGGCGCTGGCGAGAAATTTGCTGTCGTAGGCGCGGCGGCGATCGCGGTCAGACAACACCGCGTAGGCTTCGTCGATCAGCTGCTTGCGGGCCTCAATGGCGCTGGTGGAGAACTCGCGCCGGGGGAGCTGAAGGCCGCGATCGCGGTGGGCCTGCTGTAGCTGGTCGGCAGTTGCCTGAATCGGCAACCCCAAAATTCGGTAGTAGTCTAACGGAATTTGCACAGCTCACGTCCCCAACGGCGGATTCACTCGAAATAGTATCCAAAAAGATTTGCTGCGGACTGCTTAAGCGGTCGAATCTTAAGAACCGCTACCCAAGAACCGCCACCCAGCACCTCGCCATCCTGCTAGCCAACCTAGGACTTCTAGCCGAAAGTTTTAGCCTACCGCTCTGGTGGCCCTAGTTCTGGCCTACAGCCAGCTAACCACCCGAACCCTCAGAAATAGCTACACCCTATCGCGTTTGCCCCCAAAGCAGAGCAAAGGTGAAGTTTATAACACACATCTGCTGCCGTTGCCCAGCCGATGACACGACGCCAACTAAGGCGCAGATTAAAGATTGAATAAAGATCCCAGGCTCGCCCGCATTTTGTGGGGATTGGGTCTCTCTAGCTAGATAGGGTTATCTAGGCCGTAGCCAAAATACCGTCTAGTGAGAATGCCTGAGGCCCACGGAGGCCGATGCCGATTTACAGATGGGAGATGAATGTTAGAGGAACGGGAGTGAGCCGATCGCTGGCACCCGGCAGCCCCCGACACCATCACCAAGCAGCCCGCTCGGTATGATGGAGGGCATCTCTTGGTCTGGCCTCTGCCCAGGGAAGGATACTTTTAGGTATAGTCAACAGTTGGACATCGCGGCGTAGGACCCAGTAACCCATGGTTCAAGAACGAACATTACCCCAGTTCCAGGCTCCAGTGGCCCCAATTTCTACCGATCAGGGTCTGGTGCTCTACGAAGACATGATTTTGGGGCGCTACTTCGAAGACAAGTGCGCCGAGATGTACTACCGGGGCAAAATGTTTGGCTTTGTGCACCTCTACAACGGCCAGGAGGCTGTCTCTAGCGGGGTGATCAAGTCTCTGCGCTCCGACGACTACGTGTGCAGCACCTACCGCGACCACGTCCACGCCCTCAGCGCCGGGGTGCCCGCTAAAAACGTCATGGCCGAGCTGTTTGGCAAAGAGACCGGCTGTAGCAAGGGGCGGGGTGGCTCGATGCACCTGTTTTCTAGCGAGCACAACCTGCTGGGCGGGTTTGCGTTTATTGGCGAAGGCATTCCCGTGGCCCTGGGGGCGGCGTTTCAGTCGCGCTACCGCAAAGATGCCCTGGGCGACCCCAGCGCCGACCAGGTGACCGCCTGTTTTTTTGGCGACGGCACCACCAACAACGGCCAGTTTTTTGAGTGCCTCAACATGGCCGCCCTGTGGAAGCTGCCGATTTTGTTTGTGGTGGAAAACAACAAGTGGGCGATCGGCATGGCCCACGAGCGGGCCACCTCCCAGCCCGAGATCTATAAAAAAGCCTCGGTGTTTGGCCTGCCCGGCGTCGAGGTCGACGGCATGGATGTGATGGCGGTGCGCGCCGTGGCCCAGGAGGCCGTAGCCCGCGCCCGCGCTGGCGAAGGCCCCACCCTGATTGAAGCTCTCACCTACCGCTTTAGGGGCCACTCGTTGGCCGACCCCGACGAGCTGCGCTCCAAGGCCGAGAAAGAAGCCTGGCTGGCCCGCGACCCAATCAAGCGGTTTGAGGCCTACCTGCTAGAGCACAGCCTGGTAGACGAGGGGGCGTTGAAAGAAGTGCGCGATCGCATCCAAACCCGCATTGATGACGCCCTCACCTTCGCCGAAGACAGCCCTGAACCCAACCCCGACGATCTCTATAAATACATTTTCGCTGAGGGCTAGGCTCTCCCGTCCCCTCCTCGGAGGGGTGCCCGCAGGGCGGGGTGGGTCTGAGAGAATTTTGAACTGGGGATTTCTTAGATGTCGAAAAATCTAGCCTGATTCCAAACGCTAGGCTGCAACCTTGCCAAGCCCGTACCCAGACCCACCCCTACCCCTCCCAGGAGGGGATTTCAGCCCTGCTGTTCCAGGGCGCGCGCATCCGCCCACCCCCTACCCATTCACCCCCAACATTCACCCCCAATATTCACCCATGGCAGAAACCCTCCTATTCAACGCCCTGCGCGAGGCCATCGACGAAGAGATGGGCCGCGACGACACCGTCTTCGTGCTGGGCGAAGACGTCGGCGTCTACGGCGGCTCCTACAAAGTCACCAAAGACCTCTACGAAAAATACGGCGAGCTGCGCGTGCTCGACACCCCGATCGCCGAAAACAGCTTCACCGGCATGGCGGTGGGTGCGGCCATGACCGGCCTGCGCCCGATCATCGAGGGCATGAACATGGGCTTCTTGCTGCTGGCCTTCAACCAAATTGCCAACAATGCGGGCATGCTGCGCTACACCTCCGGCGGCAACTACAAAATTCCCATGGTGATTCGCGGGCCAGGGGGCGTCGGTCGTCAGCTGGGGGCCGAGCACTCCCAGCGGCTAGAGGCCTACTTCCAGGCGGTGCCGGGGCTAAAGATTGTCGCCTGCTCCACCCCCTACAACGCCAAGGGGCTGCTCAAGGCCGCCATTCGCGACGACAACCCGGTGCTGTTCTTTGAGCATGTGCTGCTCTACAACCTCAAAGAAGACCTGCCCAACCACGAGTACGTGGTGCCGCTGGATAAGGCCGAGATCGTCCGCCCCGGCAAAGATGTCACCATTCTCACCTACTCGCGCATGCGCCACCACGTCACCCAGGCGGTCAAGGGCCTAGAGAAAAAGGGCATTGACCCCGAGGTGATCGACCTGATTTCCCTCAAACCGCTGGATTTTGACACCATTGGCGCGTCGATTAAGAAAACCCACCGGGTGATCATCGTTGAAGAATGCATGAAAACCGGCGGCATTGGGGCCGAAATCATCGCCTCGATCAACGATCACTACTTTGACGAACTCGACGCCCCGGTGGTGCGGCTGTCTTCCCAAGACATCCCGACCCCCTACAACGGTAAGCTAGAGACGTTGACCATTGTGCAGCCCAAACAAATTGAGGCCGCCGTCGAAAACATGGTCGCCCTCAAAGTCTAGCCGTAGGGTGGGCACCGCCCACCACCGGCTCACGATGTCTACGGACAGCCATCCCAATCCACTTTCCCAGGGATAGTCATCCCGACCCGCACCCACACCGCAGCGAACCGCAATGGCAAAATATCGAGCTTGGCTAGGGGTAATTTTGGCGCTCACCGTCGCCGCCGTGGTGGTGATCACCCAGCTACCCACCCGACTGGGGCTAGACCTGAGGGGTGGCTCTCAGCTCACCATTCAGGTGCAGCCCACCGAGGCCATTCCCACCATCACCGAGCGCGAAATGGAGGCGGTGCAAACCGTGGTCGAGGGCCGGGTTAACGGCCTGGGCGTGTCGGAGGCGGTGGTGCAGCAGCTGGGCAACAATCAGCTGCTGGTGCAGCTGCCCGGCGTCAGCGACCCCCAGCAGGCGGAGCGGGTGCTGGGGGGCACCGCCCAGCTCGAGTTTCGCGCCCAGCGGCCAGGCACCGAGCAGCAGCTGCAGATCGAAAACCAGGTTCTCCAGAGCCACCTGGGTGAACTAGCTGCCCTTCAGGCTGCCCTCCCCGGCGATGGAGCCGTGGACAGCGACACCCAGGCCCGCATTGACAAGCTCCAGGCTGACATTGCCGCCAGCGAAACTGCGATCGCCAACCTGTTTGAACCGAGCACCCTAGGCGGCGAAAAGCTCACCGATGCGATCGCCCGCCCCACCAGCGGCACCCTCTGGGAGGTGGTGATTCAGTTCAACAATGACGGCGGCAACGAGTTTGCTGAAATTAGCAAGGCGATCGCCGGTACCGGCCGCAGCATCGGTATTTTTCTCGACAACCGCCTGCTCAGCGCCCCCACGGTCAACGTGCAGTACGCCGAAACTGGCATCACCGGCGGCAGCGCCGTGATTTCGGGCAACTTCACCGCCGAGTCGGGCCGCGACCTCGAAATTCAGCTGCGCGGCGGTGCCCTCCCCCTGCCCGTGGAGGTGGTCGAAAACCGCACCGTTGGCCCCACCCTGGGTCGCGACAGCATTCAGCGCAGCCTCTACGCCGGTATGGCGGGGCTGGCGTTGGTGCTGGTGTTTATGGCGGTTTACTACCGCCTGCCGGGGGTGCTGGCCGATATTTCGCTGATTATCTACGCTCTGCTCACCTGGGCCGCGTTTAACCTGCTGGGGGTCACCCTTACCCTGCCGGGCATTGCCGGGTTTATTCTCAGCATCGGCATGGCGGTGGATGCTAATGTGCTGATCTTTGAGCGCACCCGCGAAGAGCTGAAATCAAATAAAACCCTCTACCGTTCTGTGGAATCAGGCTTCTTCCGAGCGTTTTCGAGCATTTTGGATGGCAACGTCACCACCCTGATCTCTTGTATGGCGTTGTTTTACTTTGGCGCTGGGTTAGTGAAGGGGTTTGCCCTGACCCTGGGCATTGGCGTCCTGATCAGCATGTTCACCGCCCTCACCTGTACCCGCACCCTGATGTTTCTGTCCATCAGCCTGCCCCAGTTTCGCAAGCCCAGCCTGTTTTGCCCCGGTCTCAACCCCGTTCGCCCCGACCCCGTTCGCCCCTAGGAGTGCCCATGAAGCTCAACATTATTCAGCAGCGCGGCCTGTGGTGGGGCATATCGTCAGGAGTTGTGCTGGCCAGCCTGGTGGCCATGGCGATTTCATGGCAGCAGTTTGGTGCCCCCCTGAAGCCGGGCCTCGACTTTGCGGGTGGCACCCGGCTGCAGTTGACCCACGCCTGCGTTGCCGCCGACAGCTGCACCGCGGGGTTAGACGTCGCCGAGGTGCGGTCGGTGCTGGGCCAGCAGGGGCTAGACTCTAGCAGTATTCAAATTTTGGGCGATGAGCAGCAGGGGCTTTCCATTCGCACCCGCACCCTCGATGTGGAGGAGCGCACTACCCTGCAAACCGCCCTGGAAGACGCCATTGGCCCCTTTGACCCCAACTCTACCCAACTCGACTCGGTGGGGCCGGTGATTGGCAGGCAGCTACTGGTGTCTGGCCTGCTGGCTCTGCTGGTGTCGTTTGCGGGCATTGTGGCTTACCTGAGCCTGCGATTTAAGATCGACTACGCCCTGCTGGCGATTCTGGCCCTGGCCCACGACGTGATTATCACCGCCGGAGTATTTGCCCTTTTGGGGCTGGTGCTGGGGGTGGAGGTCGACAGCCTGTTTATTGTGTCGCTGCTTACCATCGTGGGCTTTTCGGTCAACGATACGGTGGTGATCTACGATCGCGTGCGCGAAAACCTCAAGCTCAACCCCGGCATGCATGTCAACGACGTGGTCGATAGCGCCGTCAATCAAACTCTGGGCCGCTCTATTAATACGTCGCTGACGACGGTGCTGCCCCTGGTGGCGATCGTGCTCTTTGGTGGCCCCACCCTGAAATACTTTGCCCTGGCCCTGATTGTGGGGTTTATCGCGGGGTCTTACTCCAGTATTTTTGTGGCTAGCTCGCTGTTTGCCCTGTGGCGCGATCGCAGCGGTCAAGCCTACGGCACCGAGGCTGACGCCCAGCCTGAAACCCTGAGCTAGAGGCTTGACCCATGGGCCGTTCTAGCCCCTCTATCGAAAAGCTGAGGGTGATTATTTTGCGCCGATGGTGGGCAGTGAGCGGCCTGCTGTGGCTGACGGTGGCCCCCCTCAGCCTGGGGAGCCTGCGCCCCGAAATTGCCCAGCTGCGCCAGTACTTT
>JBBSLR010000079.1:0-8945 GCA_038255045.1 Phormidesmidales cyanobacterium | reverse complement strand
TATTTAGCCCGGTCTTGCCCAGCATGTTGCTGACGTGGCTCTCAATGGTGCGCTGGCTGACCTGTAGCTCGTTGGCGATCTCGCGGTTGGCCATGCCTCGGGCGACAAACTGTACCACCCGCAGCTCGGTGGGGGTCAGCTCCACGTCAAAGGGCACCTGAATGGCCGGGCTGCCGCTGCCCTTGATCTGCTGCTTGATCAGTCGCGATGCCTGCTTCAGGGATGACTCTACCTGAGCGACCAATTCTTCTGGCTCAAAGGGCTTGACCATATATACGTCGGCCCCGGTGTTGAGGCCCTTAACCCGATCCTGACTTTGGCCTTTAGCCGATAGAAACAAAATTGGAATCCACTCTGTAGAGGGGCTTTCTCGCACATGGCGGACAAAGGCATGGCCATCCATCTCAGGCATCATCACGTCGCAGATGATCATGTCTGGGCTGGTGTTTTCCAGTACTTCTAGCGCTTCTCGACCGTTGCCCGCCGTGATCACCTCATAGCCACGAAACTCAAGATAGTCCTTGACTAGCAAAATCAGGTTGGGGTCGTCATCGATCAACAGAAGCTGCTTCTGGTCGGCGGGGGTGGAATCCTTCATGCTCTGACAATCACCGCGATTAGCTCTTAGGTTTGGCTTGTGCTTTTTGTCTTGATTCTTTGTCTTCTACCTAAAGTATGCCCATGGGGCTGGTAGAACTTTACACGGGAGACAGCACCAGAATAGTTTATCTTAAGCGCCCACAACCCCACAGTTATCGAGGCTGGCGCTTACTGCTGATGATACTTCAACAATCTACTATCAGCGTGCGCTCTGATCCCGGGGGGTAAGGGACTGCTGTGGGGGCGATCGCTCGCTTCACGGTCAAAATGAGCGATCGCCCTGTAGTCAGAGTGATCGCTCATTGATAACCCCCCAGGAAACTGCTAAAGCGAGAGCTACTGGGGCAGCAGCACCGAGTCGATCACGTGAATGATACCGTTGCTGGCTTCGATATCGGCTGTCACCACATTGGCCTGATTAATGGTGACGGTTTCGCCACCTACTGCCACCGTTACAGAACCGCCAGACAGGGTTTCCACTTCACCAGAGGCCAAATCGGTGGAGAGCACTTCACCATCAACAACGTGGTAGGTCAAAAGCTGGGTCAGCTGATCGCGGTTTTCGGGCAGCAGCAGCGCCTCTACGGTGCCTTCGGGCAGGGCGGCAAAGGCTTCGTCAGTGGGGGCAAACACCGTGATCGACAGGTCGCTGTTGCTGAGGGCTTCGGTTAGGCCAGCGGCTTCAATCGCAGCGGTCAAAATTTCAAAATTGCCGTCGGCAGCCGCGATTTCGGCGATGGATAGCTCAGCGGCAACGGGCTGAGCAGCAGGCTCAAGTTCACCAGCAGCGGGCTGCTCAACTTCGGCAGCAGGGGCCGAGTCCATTTCGACCTGTTGCTCAACGGCGGGCTTGTGGCTGTCAGAGAAAGCCTGCTGGGGGAAAGCCGTGACCGCAGCCGGGGCAGCACCAAACAGCAGTAGACCCATAGCAATGCGAAGAGTATTCGGAGTCATGGGAGATACGTCCTAACTAACAAATGTTACTAAATGTGTCGGCAAAGTTAATTCGTGCATTTTGTTCATGCAACTTAACCAGACCTGAAGAGTTGTAACACTCCCGCCAGGGTCGTCTATCTGCCTAGCGGCATAGTTGGTTTGTTCCCCAAATTGTCAATCAAAGCCGCCTAGTGCTGACATCAGGGGCGTTGGGGCTGCTCGGGCACGCCGATTAGATTAAAGTGACTCATTACTTTGACTACGCCTACTGCCGTCAGCGCGCCAATCACTAATCCAACCGTGACCAGAGCTAAAAAGGCTTTGCGCATAGAGCGACGAGTTTGGGGAGAGAAAGATTCTTGAGAAGACTTATGGGGGGGCTGTGGGGATGATTTACCTGGGGAAAATCTATTCATTGCGCTGGTCGATCAGTTGCACTCGCCCTGGCACGGCTTCTAGGGCAGCGATTACCGCCTGCCGGGCGGCCAAAATGTCGCGTTCTTCGCCACCTAGGTAAAGGCGACCAAAGCTGCCCACCGAGCTAATTTGCAGAATGTTGATCAGGGCCGCTTTTTCGGCTTCGTTAGCGGCCAAGGAGGCATAGGCAGCAGGCTCTACCTCAAATACGTAGAGGGTTTGACCCGCTACAATCATGTTGCCCCGGCGGCTGCGGTTAATCAGCTGCACATGGTGGGGGTCGAGATTGCGAATCACCTGACTAGAAATAATTCGGGGTTTAAGGCGCTCGCGGTAGGTGAGACCCAGGGCATCGAGCATGGCCCCGCCCGCCGCATGCACTTCTCCCTGGTTGCTGGCGTGAATCTCAAGCAGCCCGTATAGACGCTCGACAATCAGCGTGCCGGGGCGCACCACCGCCGCCTTAAGCCCAATATCGAGAATGCGGTTGATTTCAATACCGGGAGAAATCTCTATCCACAGGGAGGCGTCGCCGGGCAGCGGTAAAAACCCCAGCGACACAGTGCCCATATAGGCCGCGTGCTGGGGTTGAAGATTATCAATATAGACATAGCTGCGAAGATCGACGCCCAAGGCCCGTTATCCCACTTTCATTTCTTCGTAGTATACCGGGCCTGGGCTAAAACCTATTGCCCTAGCCCAGGCGACAGATGCGCAATAGGCCCATCTAGAAGCTGGTGCCAAACCCCACTGAGGTTGTGCCCATGGCGTCGTAGACGGTCAAACCCAAGGGCAGGTGTAGTTCTCCAGACTCGTCTAGCAGGTCGTTGAGCAGGGGTATATTTAGCGACTCTAGAAAGTCAGGGTTTCCACTGTTTGCTTGAGGGCCAACCTGCTGCCCCACTTCGTTGGCCAAACGGGTAAGGCGGTCTTGGCTGTGTTGCTCAACGGCTAGGGCATCGGCCATGGTTAAGGGCGTGGTTTGCAGCTCCTGGTGCGAAGCCACAGCTTGGGTGGGCAGGCTGCAAACCCCTAGGGCCGCTGCCGCTATGAGCCATTGTGAGGTATTCATAGTAATTACTGCGTGAGGGTGATCCAAAGGATGACGACTAGGAACTCAAACCCTTTGGCCCTGACAAAAAGGCGACGAGTTTCTCTAGGTATAGCCTATCGATTTAAATTGTCAAAGCAAACGTATATTCAGTTAATGAAGCGGCCTGTCGGTAGCCATTGCCTACGCACAAGAGCCGAATGAACAAGCGGCCGACAAGCAAGAGTGATGTCTATAAAGTACTTGTCATGCAGGGTTGTGGGCATCGGCCCACGGGGGTAGCTTACCCAGGCCCAGACTGCGGATCCCTACGGTTTATATCCTATGACCTAGGCCAATGGATATAAGGGCAGACCATCTGGGGAGGAATGCTTCAGCCTGCGGTGATATCAAAGACGATTGGGATAGGGGTTTAAAGTAGTTGCGCCTATGCCCCAGACCCAAAGCTGGCGCTATTGTTGGAAAAGTAGCTTCTAGGATGGCGCTGAGATGACGAAAGCTAACGGCATTAGCCCCGACGAAAAAAAGGCTAAAAAAAAGTCGCATTCAAAACACTCTAAGGCCGAGCAGGCTAAGAGTCCAGGCCAATTGGCCATGGATCACATCTCTGAAGCTGAGGGCAGCTCTAAGCTGGCGAAAAAATTCTACAAAAAGGAACTGGCTCGATTGCAGGTGGAGCTGGTAAAGATGCAGTACTGGGTCAAGCATACTGGCCACCGCATTGTGATTATCTTCGAGGGCCGGGACGCGGCGGGCAAGGGCGGCACCATCAAGCGCATTACCGAACCCTTGAACCCGCGCGGCTGCCGGGTGGTGGCGCTGGGTACCCCCAGCGATCGCGAAAAAACCGAGTGGTACTTTCAGCGCTACGTGCCCCATCTGCCCGCCGCCGGAGAAATTGTCTGCTTTGACCGCAGCTGGTACAACCGGGCCGGGGTCGAGCGGGTGATGGGCTTTTGCACCGACGAGCAGTACAACGAGTTTATGCACACCTGCCCTGAGTTTGAGCGCATGCTAGTCAGGTCTGGCATCATCTTGCTGAAATACTGGTTTTCGGTGAGCGACGATGAACAAGAGCAGCGGTTTCAGTCGCGCATTGTCGACCCGGCCCGGCGCTGGAAGCTCAGCCCGATGGATCTAGAGTCGCGCGATCGCTGGGTGGAGTATTCCCAGGCCAAAGACGACATGTTTGCCCACACCAACATTCCTGAGGCCCCCTGGTTTACCGTTGAGGCCGACGACAAAAAACGGGCGCGGCTCAACTGCATCAGCCACGTTCTCAGCAAGCTCGACTATGTGGATATGACCCCAGACCCGCTGGAGCTATCGCCCCGCAAGAGCGCCCCGGTCGACTACGTGCGGCCCCCGATTAACGAGCAATTTTTTGTGCCCGAGCGGTATTGATTGGGCTTCATCGATAGGATTCAATGGGGTTCTCCGGGCCAGTACTTACAGCTCGCTGAGCAGGGTCTTGATATCGGGCAGCTCAAAAAAGTCGGTGGTGGAGTCGATCAGGCGATCGCCCCAGAGATTGGTGCGCAAAAAATCGAGGTCGGCGTAGCGACTGTCTTGTTCTAGGGCTTCTACCCCGAGGCGCAGGGCCTCTTGGCAGCTAGCGTTGGCGGCCCTCACCACGGGCACACCACAGTTTTCTTGGGCGTGGAGGGCAGCGGCGATCGCCAGCTTAGGCTCAGGCTCGTTGGCCGCCAGATCGAGGCTGGCGCGCCAGTACTCCACCGCCTCGGGGGCATCGCCCTGTTCGTAGAGCACCAGGCCAATGTTGTTGACCGCGGGCCAAAACTCAGGCTCCGCCGCCACCGATTGCTCAAAACTCGCGATCGCCCTAGGGTACTCGCCCAGCTTGAAGTAGGCATTGCCCAAATCAAACAGAGCGTTGGGGTTCTCAGCCTCTAGCCGCAGCCCCTGCTCCAGGTAGCTAGAGGCCAGTTGGGGATTGTCTTGCTGTAGATAGGCCGACCCCAGGGCAAACAGCACCCGAGCATTATCGGGCAGCAGCTCTTGAGAGCGCTCTAGCAGCGGCAGCGCCTGCTCAAAATCGTTATTTTGCAGGTAGAGGCCCCCGAGCAGCGCCAGCACCTGGCCCTCGTTGGGTGCCAGCTGGGCCGCCAGCTGGGCCAGGGCCAAAGCCCGACCAAACTGCTGAAACTCCGCCAGCTGCTGGGCTTCGTTGGCCAAAAACAACCCCTGCTCGGCCATCAGGTCGTAGTCGAGGGGCAGCACGTAGGGAGTGAGCGCCTGGGCACGGGCGGGCAGCGAAGTGCTCAGCAGACCACAGAGAGTCAGCAGCGGTAGGAGAGAGAGGCGTTTTAGCACAGCAGCGATTTGAGGTTAATTAGTAAAAGAATAGAGAGAGTGTACTTCGGTTGTGGGCGGCTGATGCCAGTCAGGGTGATTCAGGGTGGTTCTGCTGGGCGGCCTGGGCATTGCGTCGCCACATCGCCGGTTTTATCCGCCGCAGAGCCGAGGCCCGAAACCGCTGATCCCAATCGGCCTCCGATAGGTTAGCTAAGTCGTTTAAACTCGGCGCCAGGTTCCCCGGGTAGGGCTGAAATTCTGCCGCTGGGGTGGGCTGGGCAAAGCGCTGGTTCCAGGGGCAGACGTCTTGGCAAATGTCGCAGCCCGCCACCCAGTTTTGCAGGTGCGGCGCAATGGCCTCTGGTAGGGTCTCGGCCCGGTTTTCGATGGTGTGGTAGGCAATGCAGCGGTTGGCGTCAACCACGTAGGGCTGGGTAATAGCGCCGGTGGGGCAGGCCTCTAGGCAGCGGGTGCAGGTGCCGCAGTGGGCCGCGTGGGGCGGGTCAGGGGCCAGGGCTAGCGTCGTCACCAGCTCGCCCAAAAACACCCAGGAGCCGTACTGGCGGGTAATTAAATTGCCGTTTTTGGCCACCCAGCCCAGCCCCGCCTGCTGGGCCCAGGCCTTGTCTTGCACCGGGCCGGTGTCGGCGTAGTAGCGCACCTGAATCGCGCCTTCCCCGGCGGCGGTGAGCCAGTCGGCCAGGGCCTTGAGTCGCTTGTGCAGCACCCGGTGATAGTCGCGCCCCCAGGCGTAGCGGGAGATCTTGCCGTGGCGGGGGTCGGCGGAGTGGCGGTGGGGCGTGTAGTAGTTGAGGGCGACACAAATCAGCGATCGCGCCCCCGGCAGCACCTGGCGAATATCCTGCCGGCGCGGGTTATCCATCCACCCCATAGCGGCCTGGTGGCCCTGGTTAAGCCAGGTTTGCAGGTGCGCCACCGCTGCTGTTTCGGCGTCGCTGGGGTCTGTCTCCACCGCCGCAATGCCCACCAGGTCAAACCCCAGCCCCAGGGCTTGGTCAATTACCGCCTGGCGATCGGGCGACGGAACCGATAGGGCCATAACCCAAATCCTCTTATATCCTTGTACCAGACACTATATCTGCTACTATCAGCCCCACATACCCAGGCAAGGGCACTATGTTTAAGTTTCTGACTAAGTCTGACTATCTGCTGCGCGAGACCTTTTTGGGGCTGCGGCGCGGCGGTTGGATGAACTGGGCGGCCATCAGCACCATCACCGTGCTGCTGTTTTTGTTTGGCATTAGCCTGCAATCGACCTGGCAGCTAGAGCGGTTGCTCAACCAGTTTGGCAGTCAGCTAGAGGTGTCGGCTTACCTACAAAGCGGCTTTCAGGCCAGCGACCTGAAGCCCGTAGTGGAGGCATTTCCCGACGTGGTGGGGGTGACCCCGGTGACGAAAGAGTCTGCCTGGGCCTCTTTGGTCGCCGACCTGGGCATGTCTGAAATCGCCGGAGCCACCGACCAGCTTAAGGGTAACCCCCTGGTGGACGAGCTCAAGGTTAAGGCCAAAGATTCTGAGGCGGTACCGGCGATCGCCGCCCAGCTCCAGCAGCTCGACGGCATCGACGAGGTGCGCTACGTTGACGAAGCCGTCACTCGCCTGGCCCAGCTCAACGACGGCCTCAAGTGGACCAGCCTGTTTGTGATCACCATTCTCACCATGACCGCCACCGCCGTCATCACCACCACCATTCGCCTGATTGTGCTGGCCCGCAAGCGTGAGATCGAGGTGATGCAGCTGGTCGGCGCTACCCGAGTTTGGATCTACCTGCCCTTTATTTTGCAGGGGGCCGCCTTTGGTCTGGCTGGGGCCACCGTCGCCTGGGGGCTGCTGCTGGCCATTCAGCGCTTTTTAACCGAGCTGGCCACCCAGCAGGCCGACTTCATTCAGTTTGTGGTAGAAGGGCTGCGCCTTACCCCCCGACAGCTGATTTTATTGCCCGCCGCCCTGCTGGGGCTGGGCACCCTAGTGGGGCTGATCGGCAGCCTGCTGGCGGTGCGCAAATTCTCCCTGCGATAGCAGGAGCTTACAACCTCCCCGAGCCTGAGACAGCTGGATGGGCAAAGGGGCTACCGCAGGGCAGAAATTAAAGTGTTAGAGTCTGCCCAAATTGGCCATAATAGCTACGGAGCAACGGACGGTCTGCTTACCGTCAGCGAGGCATCAGTATGAGTACAGTGCTAATTGTCGACGACAGCTCAACCCTGCGAGAAATGATTGCGGGGCTGCTGATCAAGGCTGGCCTGACGGTGGTAGAAGCCAAAGACGGGGTAGAAGCCCAGGACATGATTCAGGCGACGCCCCCCGATCTGGTGGTGCTCGATATTGTTATGCCCAACATGAACGGCTACGAACTCTGCCGGTGGATCAAAAGCACCGTCGCCACCCAAAATATTCCTGTAATTATCTGCTCCAGCAAGGCCGAAGAGTTTGACCGCTACTGGGGTATGAAACAGGGGGCCGATGCCTACATCACCAAACCCTTTCGTCCCGCCGACATGATCAGTACCGTCAAACAGCTGCTGCGTTAGGTCTTTTCTTGCTCCTCTAAGGCAACCTCTGGGGAAACGTTTGAGGAAATTTCTTCCTCCAGGGTTTCTTTTAGGGCTTCTAGCAGGGCTAGGGGGTCGGTGGAGACCTGCATGACTGCGGCCTCATGGTCGTAGCGCTGCACCATATTGGGCAGGTCTTCCCTCAGCTCTTCTATCAGGGCGATGATCTTGGCAATTTTTTTCTCAGACAGCAGATTGAGCTGAAGCATGAGCTGGGTGCGCTGTTCAGCAAAGCCCTCTTGGCGGTTTTGGCGAATCAGCACCCCGGTCGAAATCAGCAAAGCCGCTGCGTCAAGCCCCTGATCTGCCCAGCTAAAGGTGGGCAAGGCAAAGGGCAGCAGCCCCGTTTGATTGAGGGCATCGCCCCCGAGCCAAAGCCCCAGGCCCAACAGCAGCAGGTACAAAAAGCCCGGCTGACTAAACCAAGCCGCCACCACTTCTAAGACCTTCTCGGCGGCGGTAGCATCCTCAGCCTCCTGCCGGTGAATAGCAATAATTGCCTCAATGTTTTCGGCAATGGGGTCCGGCAGAGGTGCGGTTAAAATGCGCCGTCGGGGGCGACGACTGAACCAGGCCTTAGATGAAGCAGACAAATCTGACGGGGTGGGGTTAACCATGGGCACCAGGCTCAACGGTGGGGGCAGCGATCGCCTGGGAGGCTGCTTGGGAGGTCTCGATCACAGCGGGGCGATTTTGCAGCCAGGCAAAAAAGGCCGCCGCCCCCGTGAGCACCAGGGTAGTGGCAACAACCAGTTGCAGCATGATGCTGTAGCGCATGGGTTCTGAGTTGGGTTGGGTCGCCTGTATTCTATCAGGGGGGTGGGCCAGAGGGGCGGCTGTGGGTGGATGAGGCAAATCTGGATATGCTGTTTGGGCCACCTTGCAGTACCATTCCGAAGACTGTGGTGACAGAGTGCCGTGAAGACTGCGGCGATCGCCCTGGGCGCGCTACCTGGGCGCGCTAGACCCTGACCCTCAAAATCTCGACCGTCCTGAGGAGGACTAACCTTGGCTGGCCCGATTGTGTTAGCGGTGTTTAACGGCAAGGGCGG
>JBBSLR010000078.1:0-8970 GCA_038255045.1 Phormidesmidales cyanobacterium | reverse complement strand
TAAGCGCCCTAATAACTTCAACCGCCCGCGGTTTTTTTGCCTTTCCGGGGGGTTTTGTTTTTTGTTTTTGGTGGTTGGTTTGGGGGGGCATTGCCAGACCTGTCAAGTGGCTAAACTATTCCCAAAATGCCTATCAGCTAAGGGACTCCGGCCACAACCACCAGGGAGTGAACTCCCTGGCTCACCGCAAAAGTCTGCTAAAGCAGACTAGGGAACTCGCCGCCAATCCTCTTCAAAGGATTTCGGTTTTGAGCCTAGGACTAAAAGTCCTAGGCCCAGCGGCCAATCCAAGGAAGCGCCCCTAAATCAGCCCCACCTTGACAGGGTAAGGCGGGCATTGCCACCATCACGCGATGAGACATTCAAGCGATTCCCTTGACTACAGACATGATTGCTGACGCTTCTATCGGTTGCACCAGTGCCTTTATCACCCTGTCTAGCACCGAGTTGGAGCCGCTGGTGGAGTTTTACGGTGCTCTGCTGGGGCAGGGGGCCAAACCCTACCAGGCCGATCGCTACGCCGAATTTTGTCTGCCGGGGCTGAGGCTGGCGATTTTTAGGCCCAGGTCTGACCAGGCGGCTCAGTTTAGCGCCTCTGGTAGCGGGGCGATGAGCCTGTGTTTAGAGGTGGTAGATTTGGCGGCTGCGATCGCCCTGCTCACCCACCTGGGCTACCCGCCCCCTGGGCCAATCATGACGGCTTCCCACGGGCGCGAAGTCTACGCCTACGACCCCGACGGCAACCGCCTGATTTTGCACCAGGGTCTGGGCTTAGGGTAGCGGCCGGTCAACATTAGCTCTCTGGACTAGATTGCTGGACTAGATCTCTGGCCTAAGATTTCTAAAAATCGTGGCAGTATTGAGAGGGATCGGCCCCTAGGGGCTGCCCTTGCAGCGTATGCCGGTAGCTGGGCTAACCCATGAGACCTCAAGATCCAAACTTTCCCCAAGAAATTCCGCCAGTGCCACCGCCCCGTGGCTCTGGCCAACACAACTCTGGCCAGAGTGAGCCAGAAGCGGGAGATATCAAGCCCGATCTAGACCTCAGCTCTGGAGAGCCCTTGCCCCAAGGGGCTGAATCCCCAGATTCTGTGCCTCAAGATTCTGTGCCCCAAGATGCTGTGCATGGGAACGGCGATCGCAACAACCCGAGCCAGGCCAATCAGCCGATCAACCCGGCTCCCCCTGCGCGCGCCCCTGGGAGCAACGATCGCCCCTACACCCCCGACCCGCAACCCTGGACTGACCGCGACCTGCAAAACACTGGAGATCGCTCAACACCACCACCCGCTGAGGCCAAACCCGTTTACCCCTCTAGGGGGCAGCCTCCCCAGCCCGCCCCTAATCGCAATCCGCGCTTGATCGCTCCGGCTGAAGACCTTTGGACCGCTACCGATATCCCTTACCAACCCAAGGAGTTAGGCGTGGTAGACCAACTGCTGCTGCTGCTGGCGGCGGTGGCGACCGGGTGGAAGAAGGTGCTGCGCTGGGTGCGATCGCAGCTGCCCGCCGACCTCCAGCGGCAGCTTTCTGACGGGCTGCTCACGGCGATCGCCCTGGGGCTGCTGATGCTGCTCTTAGCCCTGTGGAACCCCCTGGGGGCAGGCGGCGGCGAACGGGCGGACTCGGAACCGCTACCCCGGATCACGGCGGCAGCACCGGCCCCAGAGGATCTGTTCGCCGAGCCGATCGCAGAACCTGCCAGCCAGACGGTCGCGCCGGAGGCTGCCGCAGCGGCCCCCGAACCCACCCCCGAACAAAGCCTGATCGCCGACATCCAAGACCGGGTTAGCCGCATTAGTCGCTCCTACGGGGCCGGGCTAGTTCAGTCGGTGGAGGTAAACCTGCCCGAAAACACCCTGGGGATAAACCTGGCCGAAGCCTGGTACGGCCTGCTCACCAACCAGCAAGACGAGGTAGCCCAAGACATCTACGCCCAGGCCCAGGGGCTGACATTTAGCACCCTGCAACTGCGCGACCCCGAGGGTGTGGTGGTGGCCCGCAACCCGGTGGTGGGGCCAAATATGATTGTCCTGCGGCGGATGCGTTGACCCTAGGCCCTCTGTCTTCAGCCCTTACGAACCCCCAGCCCTTGCCCGACACCGACGGTTGTCACCCCTCAACCTCGATCTCAAAGAGCTAGACTTAGGACAATTCTGGCAACGAAAATACCCAAGGTTTTTGCTGTCTCCTAAGGACGCAGGCTCTGCGCCCCTACCCGGTGGTATTTTCTTTCCTGGAGACCTCCTTACAGCACTAGATCTGGAGAACGAGATGGCCTGGCAACGCATCGGCATGGGGCTAAAACCCAGCGGGTTGGCTCTGATGCTGGGGGGGGCAACCCTACTGACCGGGCTACCGGCCCAGGCGGCAGAGGAAATTTTTCTGCGCTACGGCCCCCTAGAGCGCTCCATCCGCACCAGCTCCCTAGAGGCGCTGGCGGCTGAGGGCACCATCAGCTAAGACCTTGCTTTTTACTTCAACTTGGCTAAGCTGAGCGAAATTCAAATAGAACAGCTGCGTCAAAACCTAGCTCGCCCTCTACCCATAGATGGGGTGCTGCTATCGCGCTTTTTATACACCAACCTAGGCGAAGATCTACTCGCTCAGGTAGGAGCTATTCTGCAAACCCGCAGTGGCGACAACGGCAAGCTATCGCTGCGGGCGGCGCTGATTCAGGCGGCCATCTCTCCCCAGGGGCTATCGACCCTGAGCATGATGCAGGCCTTGCCCACCGACATCCAGATCAACGTTGCCGATGCCCTCGCCCTGGCCAACGCCGTTGAGCAAATTGTTAACGCCACCAATAGCTCTGTGGCCCGCCTCGCCACCCTGACGGCCCAACAGGCGGCCGAGACCCCCCCGTTAGACTACGCCAGCCTCACAGATCTAAGCGCCCCAGGCCCGGCCCGCGTGCAAATTCAGCGGTTTAATTTGACCGATACTGAGCGCAATGGTCAAGGGTCTGGCCCAGGGGGGCACCGTCAGCTCTACATCGACGTAGTGCGCCCCACCTTCTGGCGAGGTCAGGCTCCGGTCATGGTGTTTTCCCACGGGCTATCGTCTAGCCCCGAGGCGCGCCACCGCTGGGCCAGCCACCTGGCCTCCCACGGCATCGTGGTGGTGCTGCCCCAACACCCCGGCAGCGACGCTCAGCAGGTGGCTAACTTTCAGGCAGGGCTGAGCCAGCAGGTGTTTGAGCTACAGGAATTTATTGACCGCCCCCTCGACATTACCTTTGTGCTCAACGAGCTAGAGCGGCTCAACCCCACCGAGTTTGACGGTCGCCTCAACCTGGCCCAGGTGGGGGTGGGGGGCCACTCGTTGGGGGGCTATACGGCCCTAGCCGTGGCTGGAGCCGAGCTTAATTTCCCCCACCTAGAGCAGGCCTGCGATGCGCGCAGCAATCCGGTTCAAAATCGCCGCTTCATTCATCTCAACATGTCTCTGCTGTTGCAGTGCCAGGCCCTAGATCTGCCCCGGCAACCCTACACCTTCCGTGACCCGCGCGTTAATTCGGTGCTGCTGATTAACCCGGTCAACAGCAGCATCTTTGGCCCCGAGGGGCTGGCGGCCGTCACGGTGCCAGTGATGATCATAGCGGGTAGTTATGACCCCGCTACCCCAGCAGTCTTCGAGCAGTTTCGCACCTTTTCGTGGTATACCACCAAGAACCGCTTCCTGGCGCTGGTCGAGGGGCAGGCCCACGTCGACATCTCGGCCCTTGATGCTGGGTTATCGCACCTGCTGACCACCGTGCCGGGGCTAGTCCTGGCAGAGCCAGAGGTGATTGAGCGCTATATGAACGCCATTGGACTAGCCTTTGTGGGCCGCTACGTCGCCCGTCGCCCCGACTACGATTTATACCTGCGATCGGGCTACGCCACCTACCTCAGCCAGAGCGAAGCGTTTCGCGCATTTATGGTGAATACAGCGTCGGGCACCGACCAAGAGCTGATCACCCCCATGGACGGTCAGCTAGATCTCCTAGAATTGCCCTAGTGGTCTGTCAAGCTTTAATTTGTAAGGTGGGTAGAGCGCCAGCGGCACCCAACCAAGGCCTACCGCTGTTGGGGTTGCTCCGCTGGAGACGCTACGCGAACACTTCGTTGCACCAACCTACAGATCCTCCATTTTTAGCTTTGACAGAACCCTAGGTTCATCGGTTGAGGTGATTGGTCACCCCGGCAAGGCATTTGAGCCTTTGCCTAAGCACTGGATTGGGGAACGTAGGTTTGGCTGGCTGAGTATTCAGCGGCAGGGTTCGTAGCCTTTCTTCGGCGTCTGGCTGCCTGTGGTGTCGGCAGGTGCCGCAGCCAGCAGCGCCTCGGCAGCTTCGGCGGGCAGGGGGCGGGCAAACCAATAGCCCTGGGCTAGCTCACAGCCCAGCCTATGGAGGTGTTCTAGCTGGCACTGGGTTTCAACCCCTTCGGCGATCGCCGCCAGACCCAGACGATTGCTCAGGGTAATGATGGTTTCCACAATGTCAGAGTTGCGGCGGCTGGCGTCCATATCGATGACAAAGGAGCGGTCAATTTTGAGGGCGTTTACCGGCAGCTGGTGCAGGTAGCTCAGCGACGAGTAGCCGGTGCCAAAATCGTCGATGGTGATTGTAAACCCTTGGCTCTTGAGCTGTTGCAGCAGGCTTCCCATGGCCTGAATATCTTCGATCAGGGTGCTTTCGGTGATCTCGAGATTGAGGTGGTGGCCCCGCAGGCCGGTTTTCGCCAAAATGTGGTGGAGGTCGTCGAGCAGGTCACCGCGCAGCAGATCTTTAACCGAAAAGTTGACGCTCATGGTCAGGTCAGAACGGTGGGGGTAGCGCTGGTGCCAATGGGCCAGCTGCTGGGTGGCCTCGGCCAATACCCAGCGATCGAGGGGCACAATCAGCCCGGTTTCTTCGGCGATGGGGATAAAGCTGTCGGGGGCAATCAAACCACGCTCGGGGTGTTGCCAGCGCACTAGGGCTTCAAATCCGTAGATCTCTCGGGTCTCTAGATGAAAAATGGGCTGATAGTAAAGCACTAGCTCAGAGCGATCAATGGCGTTGCGCAGCTCTTGTTCGAGCTGTAGACGCTGCAATGCCTGCTGATGCATCGAGTCGTTAAATACTACGTAGCGGCCTCGCCCCTGGGCTTTGGCCCGGTACATAGCAATGTCGGCATCTCGCAGCGGCTCCGGCGGGTTTTGGTAATCGCCTCCCCCCAGGACAATGCCGACGCTGGCGTTAAGAAAGACATGGCGCCCGCCTACCGCCAAGGGCTGCAGCAGTTCTTCGAGCAGGCGCTCGGCAATGCGCACTGGCTCCTGCAGGGTCTCAATATCTTCTAGCAGCAGCACAAATTCATCGCCCCCCAGTCGGGCGGCTAGATCGCTGGTGCGCACCAGCGATCGCAGCTTTTGGGCCACCATCATTAGCACTTCGTCGCCCGCCAGGTGGCCCAGGCTGTCGTTGATCACCTTAAAGTGATCGAGGTCGAGGAACAGCACCGCAAACTTTCTCCGGTGGCGATGGGCGCGCTGAATGGCTAAATCTAGCCGCTGCAAAAGAAAGTTGCGGTTGGGCAACTGAGTCAGGGCATCGTGAAGGCTGTTGTAGAGGATCTGGTCGGTCACCCGCTTGTGCTCGGCCTCGGCCAGGCGGCGATCGGTGATGTCGGTGTAGGTGCCGCTCATGCGCCTGGGGCGCTGGGCCTGATCCCACTCGACGACTTTGCCTCGGTCGAGCACCCACACCCAGTGACCCAGGCGATGGCGCAGGCGAAACTCACAGTCGTAGATGGGGGTTTCGCCTGCGAAGTGGCGCTCTAGGGCCAGCTTTTTGCGGCTGTGATCGTCGGGGTGCAAAAATTTTTGCCAGGTCTCAAGGCGGGCGGGGCCGAGGTCTGCGGGGGTGTAGCCCAGCAGGGCGGCGCAGCCCTCGCTAGTCCAGACTTCGCCGGTTTGCACTTGCCAGTTCCAAATCCCAATGCCCGAGCCATCAATGGCCAGTTGAAGAAACTCTTTGGTGCGCTCTAGCTCGGTCTGGGCCTGCCTGCGATCGCCGCGGCTGTGGGCCTCGCGCACCTCGCGCCGCACGGCTTCTACCAGTCTCGAGAGGTTGTCTTACATGACGTAGTCGTGGGCACCGGCCCGCATCATATCTACGGCGGTGGCTTCGCCTACGGTGCCCGAGACCACTATAAAGGGTAAGTCGTAGCCGCTCTGCTGCAGCACGTCAAGGGCCGCAGGGGCGTTGAACTGGGGCAGCTGGTAGTCAGAGAACACCACATCCCAGCCGCCGTGGTCGAGGGCAGCGCGAAAGTCTGCCGCTGTTTGCACCTGCACCCAGGCGGGGGCAAAGCCCCCCCGGCGCAGCTCCCGCAGCAGCAGCACCAGGTCGTCATCAGAGTCTTCGACAATCAGTGCTTTGAGCGGTTCAGCAGCAGTCATGGCAAGGTGGGTGGCAACTCACTTATCAATGCCCAATACAGCCCAAGCTGGCGCACGGCCTCGGTAAACTCGTCTATGTTAACGGGCTTGCGCACATAGCTGTTGGCCCCCAGGCTGTAGCTTTCAATAATATCGCGGTCTTCGCTCGACGACGTGAGCATGACTACGGGCAGCAGTTGGGTGCGATCGCTGGCGCGAATTTGGCGCAGCACCTCTAAGCCATCGATCTTAGGCAGCTTGAGATCGAGCAGCACGACACAGGGCAACGGCTTCGGAGAAAACACCCGCTGTAGGGCAGCTTCACCGTTGCGGGCCAGCACCACCGGGTTAGCCAGGTTGCACTGGCGCAGGGCACGCAGGGTGAGACGCTCGTCGTCGGGGTTGTCTTCTACCAGCAAAATTGGCCGGACCACGCTCATGGCTGACTCTCCAACGGCAGCGGCAGCGGCGGCAGGGTGAAATAAAATGTCGCCCCCTGCTCTACGGCAGCCTCGGCCCACACTCGGCCACCGTGGCGGTGAATCGCTCGCTGCACCGTGGCCAGGCCAATGCCGGTACCCGCAAACTCATCGGTGTTGTGCAGCCGCTGAAAGACCCCAAAAAGCTTGTTGGCGTAGGCCATATCAAAGCCAGCGCCGTCGTCGCGCAGGTAATACACCAGCTCGCCACCCTGGAGCATGACCCCAAACTCTAGGGTCGCAGCGGTGTGGTGGGCGGTAAACTTCCAGGCGTTTTGGACTAAATTAGTCAGCGCTACCTGCATCAGCGTTGGGTCAGCGCTGACGGTAATGCCGGGGGCGATGACCACCGTGACGACTCGATCAGGCTCGGCGGTGTGGAGTTCGTTGATTTGCTCTTCCACTAGGGCGCTGAGGTCAACCGGGATGTAGAGCATCGTTGAGCGCGACACCCGCGACAGCCGCAGCAGATCGTCAATCAGCTGCCCCATGCGGCCCACGTTATGGCGAATGCGATCAAAATAATCTCGGCCTTCCTCGTCAAACTGGTCGCCGTAGTCTTCGACCAGGGCGCGGCTAAAGCCGTCGATCGCCCGCAGCGGGGCGCGCAAATCGTGGGAGACCGAATAGGCAAAGGCTTCCAGCTCGCGGTTAGAGGTTGCGAGCTGGGCGGTCGTGAGCAACATCTGCTGCTCAGACAGCTTGCGGTCGGTGATGTCGTAGTTAACGCCAATGAAGCTCAGGGGCTGTCCCTGGGCATCACGCCGCACTAGAGCGCTGGAGCGAATCCAGCCCAGGGTGCCATCGCCGCGCCAGATGCGAAAATCCATATCGTAGGAGGTGTCGTGGTCTAGGAGGGCCTGGTGACCGGCTTCCACCCGCTGAAGATCGTCGGCGTAGACCAGATCTCGCCATTCTTGATAGGTGGCCGAGTGGTCGAGGTCACCAAAACCGTAGAGATCTACGAGACACTGATCCCAGATCACCTCGTCGCTGCTCATGACTCTTTCCCAGATGCCAATGTTGGCCGACTTTAGGGCCAGCCTTAGCCGTAGGGACAGGCTTTGCAGCTGGGTTTCGGCCTGTTTGCGTTCGGCGTCAAGCCGCACCCTTTCGCTGATGTCCTGCACGGTGCCCATCAGGTGGGTGAGCTGACCAGCCGCATCGAAAATCGGTTCTCCCTTGGTCTGAACATAGCCCTTGCTGCCATCGGCTCGCACAATGCGAAATTCAGTGTCGTAGGGCTGGTGGTGAGCGATGGTAGCCTCCACGACCTGCCGATGGCGATCTTGGTCACTGGGATAAAAATAGCGTTGCAGCACAGCAAAATTTTCTGGCTTCTCCCCCACCGTGAGGCCAAAAATTTGATAGATCTGGTCTGACCAGGTAATGCCCTCGGTGGCCACATTAAACTCCCAGCTGCCCAGATTAGCGATGCGCTGGGCCGTTTGCAGGTGGGCCTCGCTTTGCGTGAGTCGGGCTTCAGTTTCCTTTAGCGGGGTGATATTCACATGGCAACCCACCATGCGCTGAGGCTGGCCCACGGCATCCCAGGCGATCACATGTCCAGAGCAGATCACCCATACCGTAGAGCCATCTCTGTGGCGATAGCGGACTTCGGCGTAGTGCGGCACGGCCCCCCGACTTTCAACATGGCGTTCGAAGGACGCCACGACCTCAGGGATGTCTTCAGCAAAGCTGAGCTGCTCCCAGGTATTGAGCTGGTTGGGCAGTTCTGCGTCGGTATAGCCAAACATGGCCTTTAGCCCTGGGCTGTAGTAGGCCGTGCCGCGCTCAAAGTCAAAATCCCAGTAGCCGACCAGCACGGAGTCGAGAATTTGCTCTAGCAGCGCTAGCTCATGGCGCAGCTGCTCGGTCTGCAGGCGAGTGGCGGCGGCGGTTTTGCGTTCGGCGTCAAGCCGCACCATTTCGCTGATGTCGCGGTAAATGCACAGAATCGACTCTATCTGTCCCACGTCTGACCACTCTGGTGCGATCGCCATCTCAAAATGCCGCAGCCCAGCCAGGGTGGGGGTAGCAAATTCAATGGTCTGCTTTTCGCCCGTGACCAGCAGAGTTG
>JBBSLR010000077.1:0-9053 GCA_038255045.1 Phormidesmidales cyanobacterium | reverse complement strand
CCCCATAGGTTTCGGTAACTTCTCTGGTTTGAGGTAGTGATTCAGTCTCTTGCATTGGCCAGGGGTAGCCAGAGCCGTACCCAAGATCACACCAGCCAAAACCCGATACGTTGTATCGGGTTTCTGTGACTGTGGACTCTTTTGCAGATTCAACCAGATCCACCGTCGTAGTTGTGCCGGAGGCGGGCGCCTGCCCTGCTGATCGTGATCGCAGAGGCGAAAGCCAGCCCATCGGGAGGGGGGTGACGTGGGCGTCCCAGATTTCAGGGTTGAGGGCGTGGACGTCTGGGAAGACTTGCCCCCACGAGTCTTCGGTCAGCTGAAACTCCTCCCAAACTCGCCGCGGCGCCATATGCCCCCGACTAATTCGCTCCCTGGGCCTGGTGGATTCAACCTCACGAGCGGCCGACCAAGGCTCGTTCCAGGCCCAGGCCCAGTTTGATCTACGGAATTCAAGCCAATTGGGGCTGTCGAACCAGCCTTCAACCTCAGTAGAGCCAAGTCGGGGCATCTCAGAGAACTGGGAGAGGAGATGGGAGTCATAGCTGGTCGTCCAGCCCCACCAGCCAGGAGGAGTAGCTTGAGATGTTTTGCCGAATGGCTGGCGTAGATCAAATATTTGAGGGTTGTTAGCCTCCGGGAATTGAAGCCAGAGGTCGAGCGCCATCCGGATGCCCGGCTCACTTCCCTTGAGCTGCCAATAGCTCCAGGCATTTTTAATAATTTTTCGCTTCTGGCTTTGGCTCCAATTTGGGTCTATTCCTATCCCAAGAAAGTGCGATCCCTCAGATGCTAGACCAACCCATTGCCCTAGCCAATTCAAAAAATGATTTGGAGCTGTGTCAGGATCAAACAAGTATGGGAATGACTTGATTAATCGGGCATACTCTGATAACTCTGGCTGGATCGAACCACAGACATGCTCCAGCGTCCCGCTATCGTCTGCCAACCTTGCATAAAGCGGCATACGCTCGAAAAGGATTGGGCTATGTGCCTGCATAGAGTTAAGGGTGAATCGGATACCCTAAATATAGTGTCTACTGAATAGAGCGAACGATCTGGTGCGTGTTACGATTTAGCTAATTTTTGTTGACAGACGATGGATTTGAGAGCCGAATACGACAGGTTGATATTGCTGGCCGTGAGTGCTTACACCCAAAGGCACGGCCCCTGTTCTCTGCGAAGAGAGTTCGACGGCACCTCTTTTGTCACACGACTGGTTCCGGCCAGCCATGAGATCACCCTTTCTCCCCACAAACAGGAAGAGATGGCTCGACTGGCTGCCGAGTTCAGCCGTGTCTGTAAGCTCGATCCCCGATATATTGTCATCTCAATATCTGGGGGGGAACCTGAGTTTGCTCCTGCATCTGGTGAGGCTCAACTGGCTGTCTGATGGCCGAAATCGCCCCAATCGCCCCAATCGCCCCAATCGCCCCAATCGCCCCAATCTCCGCCCCCGGGGTAGAAACTCTTAGCCCCACCCCACCGGCAGAGATTTACCCCACCGTCGATCAGGTGATGCGCGTTTGCCCCAATAGCGATCGCGCCAATGTGGCGAAGTATTTGGGGCTAATCCTCAAGGCCATGTGTGAGGCCGGCCTAACCAGCCGCAACCAGCTGATCGGCGTCATCGCCACCATCTATGTAGAGACGACTCCCTTCGCGCCGATTGAAGAGTACGGGAAGGGAGCAGGCAAGAGCTACTTTCCGTACTACGGCCGTGGGTGGATACAATTGACCCACGATTACAACTATTTATCGGCCGAGAAAGCCCTTGGAATCCCTAACCTGGTTAAGGACCCAAGCCAGGCCCTCGTTCCTGAGAATGCCGCCCGCATTTTGGCATGGTTCTTTAAAGGCGGCTCTGGCAACAACCCATCGCGGCCCGCCGAATCGGGTGATTGGCGCGGGGTTCGTAAGGCGGTAAACGGCGGCTACAACGGCTGGGATGAATTTAAGGGAGCCGTTGACCGCGGCCTAGAGGTTTTTGACAAGAACCTAGACCCGGCGGCGATTGGCGTCTACCCTATCGACGGTGGCTACGGGCTAGGCTGCCTCGACACCGGCGGCGGCATGAGCCGAACAATCGCCGGTGGCCCCAACGCGCTGACCCAGGGCGATGCTCTGTTGAGGGCCTTGGGCCTGCACCGGCGCGAGCGGCAGCGAGGGTATGAACTGCGCACCGTCGTGAGTGCCTCCGAGGGTGCTGGAAAGACCTCTTACATCAAGGTGAAGCTGGGGACTACAGAGTTCAACTCGTCGGAGGGGCAGATCCAGAGGAGCCCCGAACCCTACATCAAGCTGGCGACGACCCAATACTCGGAGGCCCGGTTCGTTCTAGTTGATCCAGGGGATGAGTACCGTAAGGAGATCACCCAGGAGACCGATGTTGAAATTGAGATCGGCTTTGTTGGTGGTGAGTCTCAAAACATCTTCAAAGGAAAGGTTTGGGCCTGGTCCCGAGTTCCACCGGATGGTACCCAGATTGACGCCGTAGATAAATCGGCGACGATGGCGGCGACCGGCAGCGGGGTGGCGCTCTCTTCCGGAATCGACACGGCGGCCGCCGTGCCAACCACCCCGGCCCCGGCTGCCCCAGCGGCCCCGGCCGCCGCCGCTATTCAGCCAGTCTCCGAGGAAGCACCGGCAGCAGCACCAGGTGCCACCTCGGAGACAATTGACCAGGTAGCGGCTGATTCTAGAGGGCTTTCTTCGCAGGATATTCTGACAAACCTGATCCGGGTGGTTGGCTCCGCCCTCTCCAGTACCCTGACGGCTAACCCGGCCCTGGAACTGGCCCAGCAGCATGGGCTTGAATTTGTCGATAGCAAAACGGCCCCGACTACTAACCTAGGATCCATTCGAGTGCAGCAGTCGGCCCTGTCCCAGGTGGTGGATGATGCCGCCCAAGTGGGAGACGTGGTGGTAGCTCGCGGTGATCGCGTGCACCAGGTCGCGCCGGGGGAGGCCGAGGACAGCGGTATCGTTTTGGACTACGACAGAGACCGGGCTATCTTCATCCGCAGGCCTCGGGTGCAAAAGCGCACCGGCCTGCAGCTGGCCATGGCGGCGGCCACCACCGTCGTGGGCTGGAATATGAACGACAAGGCCTTGGTCGGGGCAACGGTGGTGACCCCAGGTAGCCCGCCGCCGCACCCCACCGGAATTATTGAAGTCCCCGACTGGGGGCAAATTAAGCTGGCAGACCCAATCGTTGGAGGGATCTATACCTGGGCTGACGCGACCAAAGGGGGCACCAGAGTGCCAACCAGGGACATTATGCAGCGCATCGCGGCGATCGCTGTCTACGTGGAGCAGTACACCGACAAGGTTGGCAAAGGCAAGTGGAGGATCAACAGCTGGTATCGAGATCCTGTCTCGAACACGAATGCTGGTTCTAGATCAGGTAGTCGGCACCTAGCGGGTGACGCGGTTGACGTAAGCTTCCCTGGGTTTAACAGCCTCTACCAGGAGCTCAATAATTCTTGGCCTGGAGGGGTCGCGCAGAAGCCCAGAGTTTTTCTACATTTTGATGCTCGGCACGAGGTCGGGGGTGGTCGAGCCCGGTGGACTTACTGATTTTTCGTGCGTGTTGACCAAATCTTGTGACGACTTTTGGGTTGCCGCTACCGGAGGTTTGCTTGCCGATAAGTTGGCTGGTAGGCCAAAAAATCGACTCTGACGCAGTGATGTAGGATGTAGGCTAAAGCTACTCATCTCGTCAGAGGTTGACATGCTGACCGCAGAAGAATTGGAAGACTTAGCGCGGGCCAGAGCCGCCATCGAGGTCGCGATAAAGGTCTTGCAAGTTAATCGCCAGACCATGACCGAGGGGCAGGTTAAAGAGGTTAAGCGGGTCATCTACTGGCGGCCAAAAGATGACCCGACACCCTAGCGAGGTTCAATGACCCCCACTTAGCAAAGCTGAAGTGGGGGAGTGGTCGGAGGGAACCCGACCGTAGCTGCGAATAGGCCAGAGGGTTAGTACGGCTCAGACACTTCCAGCCGCTTCTCTAGGTTGGATTATTTGTGAGGCCCTGGAATCTCAGGGAGTGGGGTAAAGCCCAGCACACCGTACTAACTGGCTTAAGAGACCAGTAGTTTTGGAATTATCTTCCATGCAACGAGTCCCCGTACAAAACCCTGATGGCAGTCCAGCCATGCCCACCAAGCGCAGCGGTACTGTGTGATGGTGGTTTACGTTCGCCAGTCAAATTTTTGGGAATGGCTAATGGCAGACCGAAATATCTATCAGAGCGCAGGCTAAGATGCCAGCTATTCAGCCAGCTGACCCAGCTGCTATAGCGCCGCCGTCGCCACCGGCGGCGGAGAACGTAATTGCAGCACAGACAGAAAGTGCTACGGCCGTAGCACTGCCGGCGGCGTCCAATGTCGATATCAAAGTAGATGGCAAGTCGCCCATCGCGGCTCAGTTTATCGGCCAGCGGGGGCAGGAACGCCCCATGCCCATTAAGTTGATTTTTCAGGATGGGCCTTTTGCGGGTAAGGCGCTGGACCTAGGTACGGCCATCACGAACATGGAAACGTCGCAGGACGCCCAGTGGAATACCGCTGACAATAAGGTGATCCGCGCCGGGGGCAACTTCGAGGGCATCCAGCCCCGAACGCTGTCTTTTCAAATAGAGTTTGCCGATACCCAGGCGAACATTCTTTATCTGACCGAGCAGATCGCCCATGTCCAGCAGGTCGATGCAGTCCTTAAGCGACCCCCGCTTTTGATTCTGATCATTGGCGAGCAGACTATTCCGGGCTGGGTTTCAACTCAGTTCCGCTGTTCCCCGGAGGAGGCCTACAGCGGCGATCGCGGATTCAGGCATGCCACCATTGACATGGAATTCCGGCTCTTTGGTGGAGTCAGTAGCCCCTATGCCTCTGGCCTCCCCCTCTTTCCTACGCCTATTGGAGACGAGCTATCTACCGAGGTGCAGGCCGATGCGCAGCGCCAAGGCGTTGTGGCGGTAGCGCGGGTGCTGCTGGCCGACTGCCTCAGCGAGCAGGCCAACGATGAGTTGTCACCGCTGCTGGCCCAGGGCCAAGTCACCACCGCGGCCCGGGTGCTCGCGCTCAGTGATGAAGCGATCGTTCAGGGCGCGATCGCGGGGCTGTTCCCGGCCAGTGTTCTAGAAGATCCGGCGGTGGCCGCCCGGCTTGAGGGGGCGATCGCCTCGGTGATGGCAGCAAACGAGCCTGGGGTGGGGAATGATTCCCAGGCTCGAAACTTTGGCAATGCCCTGCTGACGGGTAACCCAGGCGCACTACCCCCCTCGTACCGCGTGCAGCTTGAAAAGCGAATTCCGCAGTTCAATGACATTGTTGATGCCATCCAGACCCAGGCCCTAGGGGATGATGGCAAGATTTTCAGCACTGAAGCAGGCGATCTGGTTCGGTCTGGGTTTGGTGCCTGTGGCCTATCACTCCGGCGTACAGGAACGCTCCATCGGATAGAGGCCGCGGAGTCTGAGTCGCTGAAAACTTTGAATGATTTTTTGGCAAACCTAGACGTGAAAGATGCAGAGATCAAGCGTAGATTTGGGTTTGATAATGATGGTGATGTTTTGGTGGTGCGTAATGGGCAGCCCTTCCAGTCCAAGCAGGAATTTATCGACCACTTCGCACGGCAAAGCCTCGGCGGCTTCTCCGCTGAGGTCGCCTGGAGTAATTTTGCCGTTTCGCAGCCTGAGGAGGCTAGCCCTGTCGCTCCTCCCCTTGATGCTGGCGGTGGCCTGTGATGCGGCCCCTCCACCGACGGGAGTCGATGTGTCTGTCGAACCAGCTACAGAAAATGCAGCACCCTCGTGGGAGCCAGCACCTGATTGTGGTGCTTTTCCAGACGAATTATTGAATAGCCCTGCCAATCGCGTTCAGCTGGGCCAGGACACTATTCAGACGATGATCGGCGATCTTGGAGAGCCCTACGATCGCGGCGAGATGGCCACCGACGAAAAAACACCATTCGCGTCGTGGATCATCGTCGACGAACCTGGCACCAGCTTTTTCTTGGTGACGGAAGATGGCACCGGCTTCGTCAATAGCATATACATCGACTTCCCCGTTGGCGATGACGGCATCACGTCGCTGCCGGATACCTGCACTTGGTGGAGGCCTCCGGCGTAAAGCAGCAAGGGTCAATCACACCCTGCGTGCATGCGATCTAAGCTAGTAGGCTGCCCGTACTTCTCCCAGATCCGGTTGCTGATGAGCTGCTGCTGTGATCGAGAGAGCTGATCCATGATTGCTGCGATCGCACCTGTAGCATCTGGGCATGACCCCGTTTCGCCAGGCAGTAAGTCGCCAATATCAATGGTTACGCTCACATTTCTGGCGGGGTGGAATACAAGCCTCTCTGGTGCTGGCTCGGGTTCAGCTGGTCGCATCATGGCCGCCTTCGGTGCATCGGGTTCACTCAGCCCCGCCGTGCGCACCATTGCGTCTACAGGCGATCGCCCGACTGTGTTGGGGTTTGCTCTTTGTTTTTTAGGCATATTCACACGGTAGAGGCCTGCGTTTTTGATATTATCAAAACATTCCTTGAAATTTTCGCTAAAAAGTAGTATTTTTGTCCTACCAGTGATGCCGCTAGGCGTTTAACCTACCTATATTCCGCGAGGAAGTAATCTTGCACAAAATAATTTGCATCCGCTCGGGCTTGGAGTTCGAATGGTCGACTCTACGCAAAAAGGTTCACCCCGAAATTTCGGAGTGGACGACTCATAAGGATACTGACCTGCGGGCCAAGGCCGCAGGAGCGATCGCCAGGGGAAAGGCAGAGGGCTGGAAAACCATTGAGGAATTCCAAGCGGCCATTAATAATGCCCTGGTGCCGCCGCCGCCGCCGGGACACATCCTCAGTCTACGGCAGGCGTCTCGACTAGGGAATTATGCAGCCCCATGGGTTGCCCTGATCACCGGCCCATCCCCTTTGTATGGCTATGACCGTACCTTTTTGGAGGCCTACTCAACGGCTAAGGGAGGGCCATGGAATTACGCCCTTGCCGTCGACGGGGTCTACGAGGTCTGCGATCGCAATAGCGGAGGAGCCAAGCGCCGCTCATGGCTAAGGGTTCAGGCGGGCGTGGGGAGTGACATTTCTGAGGCTGATGCCGTGGCCATTGTCGGGCCACCGGCGGAAGTGGTCACCAAGGGGCGATCGCTGAGTGACCCGCTGCCGCTAACCAGCGACAGCAACGAAGCGGTCGAAGAGTGCTGGGAGTGTGGCGCGCTGTACTCCAGTGCTGGATATGTCGAGGACGGGAATATGGGCTGTCGGAGGTGCGAATGAAAAAAGCACTATCCATCTATTACGGCGTCTTGGTGGAAGCCAGCGACTGTGATCGCGGGGATTACGAACGCCGCGCCCTAACCTGTCCCCTGTGCAGTGCAGGGGTATTTTGGGCATCGGGGGAGCATCAATCGCCCCACTTCCGCCATTACCCAGGGGAGGGCCGCGAGGACTGCGAGGAACGAGCGGCCAAGATGTCCCCCGAGGCCTGGCAGCAAAAAGAAAGAGCGCTGGAGCAGCAGCTCTACCGCAAACTGTCGGGGCGCTTCTGGAGGATTTACTCCACGATTTACTCAACTATGAACTTGGGCCAGATTGAGGCCGACCTGGCTGAGTACAAGGCAGCTAAAGGTGTTGCCTCAGTGCACGCCATGGATCTTCTGCGGGAGTTTATCGACAAAACTCGGCAGCAGGCCGATGCTATTGACCTGCTGATCGAAGCGCTGGCCGCCGCCCTAAAGGAGGGGGATTTCACTATTCAAGGTGGCTACGACGATATGGCGCTGGCCTTGTCGGAGTCGACCCGTCAGAACAGTCACGTTACGTCGGTCAGGGCAGCATTTCATTTTTTGGTCAACCGCCGTAATGAACAGATGCTGGAGATCCTGGGCTTTTACTGCATGGCCGACTACATGCTGTACGCCCAAAAAGATCCTGTAGGGTTCCCCCTCCCTGGCCCTCAGAATCTGCATCTTTACTACGCCTGGGTGCTCAATGACCTCATCGGTACATTGATCTGTGTGCCCTGGGCGGCGGCGGCAAAGGTGCTCGAACAGGGAGATCAGATTCCTGAATCGATGCTGGTCAAGACTAGGCCCCGGCCCAACGGGCTGATGGCTATTTTGACGATGCCCGAGGCCACCCAAAATCTGTACCGGTGACCTGCTGCCCGAATTAAAATTAAGGAGAATCATGCCAAAACGGTTTGTACTATTCAATGGAGATGTAATCTACGCCGAAGACAATAACTTCGGGGCGCTCATTACTGGAGGCTTGCCTGGAGGCGCTTTAGCCGGAGATCGGGAGACCAATATGGTGATGGATTGGGCTACGGGGTCATGGGTCATCCCATCAAGCCAGGATTCTCTTCCTATCCCGGCATTGGAGGCTGAAGGCCAATGAACCAGGACGGCCTCTATCTATCCAGCCTCAGCCTAAAGCCCGAGGACTTTGAGTACGAACGCACTGACCCACAGGAGCGACATCTATGGAATGATCGCCTTTCTGGTCGGTTCCGGCTGAAGTGCTCTGACTCTGCCCCCTGGGGAAAGCCATGGAAGTTGGTCGTTCTGAGCGATCGCAACAGCAACCGAGGCCAGCCGGACAACTGTTACAGAATTGTGCGCCGGGTAACATTTACGCTATTTCCCCTCGAGGAAAAAGATCTCATCCCGATCCAACTGGATCGGGATGTTGATGCTGGCCAGATTATTGACACCTGGTCTTTGACGGGGCGGACTTGGGCCGTTATCCTGCGGCCAAGTCCGCCAGATAATCAGCTGATTTACAGCATAAAGCCAGTCGATCCCGTTAGTCAGCCCGCTGGTTACCTAGATAAGTTGCACGAATATTGTGAAGGAATGTAGGAATGCAGTCAATGCAAGTCAATAACAATCCGCCCCCAAACAGCACTGCCTGGAGCCAGTCAATATCTGGCACTCAACACTTCACTCAAGATGGTTTTCTCTACTCCATTTCGCTTACGCCTATTTTCGCCCTTCTCGTAAAATATTCATGGGTTAATTCCCAAGTG
>JBBSLR010000076.1:0-9093 GCA_038255045.1 Phormidesmidales cyanobacterium | reverse complement strand
TCCCACGAAGGCAGAGGATTCCAAGAAATTTCAGAAGCGCCGCCGCAAAACCGAAATTCGGGTAGAACGGATAATTGAGCAGTTAGCCCGCACTCGGCTGCCCAAAGGGCGCGACTTAACCAACGAAAAGTGGCTCGACACCCTCAAGATGGCCGTTCAACAAGTCCCAAAAGATGAAACCGAGGCTGCTGCGTGGCAAGCCGATCTTCTTACAGACTCTAGCCCCCTACCTTTTCCCATAGCCTACGAGACCAACGAAGACCTGAAATGGTCTCAGAATGCTAAGGGGCGACTCTGCGTAAGATTCAATGGGCTAGGCAAGCACACATTTGAGATCTATTGCGATACCCGCCAGCTCCACTGGTTTAAACGCTTCCTAGACGATCAAATAATCAAAAAGCAGGGAGGTAACTCGCACTCTGCTGGTGCTCTAACGCTCCGCTCGGGTCGTATCAGTTGGCGATTAGACTCTAGCAAAGGCAACCCTTGGGATCGGAATCGACTAGTTTTGTTTTGCAGTGTCGATACATTGCTCTGGACAAAAGAAGGTACCGAAAAAGCTAGTCAAGAAAAAGCCTCCAAAATCGCCCAGGTGATCTCTGGTACAAAGGCCAAAGGCAACTTGACCAGCAAGCAGGAAACCTTTGTTCGAAATCGCGAAAAGACCTTAGCCCTACTTCAGAATCCATTTCCCCGCCCTAGCCGCCCTCTCTATCAGGGAAGTCCAACCATCCTTGCTGGGGTAAGCTTTGGCTTAGATAAGCCCGCTACCCTAGCTATTGTGGATGTCACCACAGACAAAGCTATTGCCTATCGAAGCATTCGGCAACTGCTTGGCGACAATCATAAGCTGCTTAACCGACAGCGACAGCGCCAACGGCAAAAAGCCCAGCGACGACGCGGCAACCAGTTAAAGTTTGCCTCCAACCGTATTTCTGAGGGAGGCTTAGGAGGCCAGATCGACTCGCTAATTGCCAAAGCTATTGTCCAAGTTGCTCAGCAGTACAATGCCAGCAGCATAGTGCTCGGTGACCTAGCCAACATCCGCGAGATCATCGAGAGCGAGGTACAGGCTAAGGCAGAGCAAAAGACGACCCTTAAGGAAATCCAGGCCCAATACGCCCGAGACTATCGCACTAGCATTCACCGTTGGAGCTACAAAAGGCTAGCTCAAAAGATCGAGAGCAATGCCCTGCAAGCAGGTCTGACAGTAGCAACGACAAAACAATCCCTTGCAGGTAGCCCTCAAGACAAGGCACGGGATGTCGCGATCGCAAGCTTTCAATCCCGCAAAGTTAGCAAAATTCTTGACACTGGTTCATAGGTACCAGTATATTGTCCCTAGCGCCGCAGCTCATGCTAGTAATAGCCAATGTGTTGTGCTAAATGCGAGCTAGTTTGACTACCTGCTAAGTAGTCTTGCTTTCTGGCTCAGGTGACTATCCACCCAAAGGTCGTTGGTGCGCTGGCGATCAGAGGGCACGGGTTCCGTAGTGATGGTTGCCACTTACACCTCCGATCAAGGAGGAATCCACCTAAACCCTAAATTTGGCAAACCTAAGCAAGGGCAAAATTCCTGGGGGGTTTGCCAAAAACGTGAAATGGTTACTGTGAAAGACTTACAGCTTATTGGCTGTGGTTTAAGCAGTTCTTGAAACCGCTCGATTTGCTGGGCAAGCTGACCTTTGCCAAAGAGGTCTCTGAAAAGCTTGCAAAATCAGGGCTACAGCTCACAAGGGTTGCCTCACCCTTCGAGGCACGGGAAAGATTGAAAGTGGTAGGTCAGCAGGCTCCAGTCGAGTAGCTTCGAGGTTGCCTCACCCTTCGAGGCACGGGAACGATTGAAAGTAATGGTTTTAGGGGTTTGGATTCAACCCCGATTCAAGTTGCCTCACCCTTCGAGGCACGGGAACGATTGTAAAAACCCATCAGGAATGGTTCACGACCTCATTGGAGGATGCCTCGATACCTTTCAGAACAGCCGTACTGCTTTACGGCTTTTTGCGTTATTCTTGGCGTAGGTGGATTGAAAGGCGCACTTCGTTCGGGATTGCTCCTACAACGACATGCATTCTAACCAGAGCAAAGCTAAAGACGACAACTAAATCGTTAGCGATCATCAAGTGAGCCTTAACGACACAAATGTGTGAAGGCGTCACCGATTTAGTTAAGATGACACTAACGTGTTAGCGACGACAACTAAACCGTTACTCGACATTAAGGTCAATCGGGATGGCGGGATTCGAACCCACGGCCCCTTCGTCCCGAACGAAGTGCGCTACCAAGCTGCGCTACATCCCGTAATTCACTTAAACCAGGGTAGCACGGGAGACTCGAGCTTCCAGAAAAATTGCTTCAGCTGAACTAATGCAAAATCAGTGCGTCTAAGGTTTGCAGGGCGGCGATCTTGTCCTCAGGATAATTGGGGAATATTTCAAGACATTTCTGCAAAGGGGGTGAGCTAGATAAATTGTCTGTGGTGCCCTAGGTCTGGTCGTGTCGCCACCCAAGTAAGCGAGTAAACTCAGGTAAAACAGTCCCCTAGTCCTGTCGTTTGGATTCTGCTATGGCAGCCCCCTCTGGCCCGATTCCAGCTATCCCAAAGCCCATTAAGTTTGGTACCGACGGTTGGCGGGGCATCATTGCCGCTGACTTCACCTTTGAGCGGGTAGCCCAGGTGGCGGCGGTGTCTGCCCACGTGCTGCACCGCTGCTTTGGGGCCGAAACCGGCAGCCGCACCATTGCAGTGGGCTACGATCGCCGTTTTCTTGCCGCTGAGTTTGCCCGTACCGCTGCCGAGGCGATCGCCGCCCAGGGTTTCGATGTGCTGTTTTCCCAAGACTACGCCCCGACGCCCGCCTTTAGCTATGCCGCCAAGCATCAAAATTTGCTGGGGGCGATTGTGATTACCGCCAGCCACAACCCGGCGGCCTACTCGGGGCTAAAAATTAAGGGAGCCTTTGGCGGGTCTGTCTCCCCCGAGGTGACAAAGCAGGTGGAGGCGCTGCTGCCCAACCTGCCTGCCCCCATCGGCGATCGCGGCACCCTCTCGACCTTTGACCCCTGGCCCGACTACTGCGAGGCGCTTCAGGCGCAGGTGGATGTGGGAGCGATTCAGCAGGCGATTTCGAGCGGTCAGCTGACGGTGTTTGCCGATGTCATGTACGGCTCCGCCAGCGGCGGGCTGCCCCGGCTGCTGGGCGAAGGCAGCGTCCACGAACTGCACAGCGAGGCCGACCCGCTGTTTGGTGGCTTCCCCCCCGAGCCGCTGCCCAAGTACCTGGGCGAAATCATGGAAACCCTCAAGCAGTGCCCGTCTAAACAGGACGTGCAGGTGGGGCTGGTGTTTGATGGCGACAGCGATCGCATCGCCGCCGTCGATGGCCAGGGCAACTTCCTCAGCTCCCAAATCCTCATCCCTATTCTGATCGACCACCTCAAGTCGCGGCGGGGCTACAGCGGCGAAATCGTCAAAACCATCAGCGGCTCTAATCTGATTCCGGCGGTAGCCAAGCTCAACGGCCTAGAGCTATACCAAACCCCCGTAGGCTACAAGTACATCGCCGATCGCATGCAGGAGGCCCAGGTGCTCCTCGGCGGCGAAGAGTCGGGGGGCATCGGCTACGGCCACCACATCCCCGAGCGCGACGCTCTGCTGTCGGCCCTCTATGTCTTGGAGGCGGTGGTCGCTTCTGGCCTCGACCTGAGCGACTACTACCGCACCCTGCAAGAGCAAACCGGCTACTTCTCTGAGTACGATCGCATCGACCTGCCCCTGGCCAGCATGGATGTGCAGGCCAAGCTGCTCGATGCCCTGGCCACCGCCCCACCCACCGAGGTCGCTGGCAAAGCCGTCACCGCCATCCTCGACATTGACGGCTACAAGCTCACCCTAGCCGATGACAGCTGGTTGCTGATCCGCTTTAGCGGCACCGAGCCGGTGCTGCGCCTCTACAGCGAAGCCAAAACCCTAGAAGAAGTACATAAGCATCTGCACTGGGCGAAGGATTGGGCGAGTTCGTTTGGGTAGGGGTGTCCGGTGCGAGGTGTCCGGTGCGAGGTGTCCGGGGCAAGGCCTAAGGCGGCACCGCAAACCTTGTGCCGGATACCTTATGTAACAGCACCTCAAAAAACGTTAAGACTCTGCATCACTGTCCTCGTAATCCCTAACACTGGAAAACTAGAAGCAATTTTTCAGTCTTAAGAGAGCTATGGAACAGCAGAAAACAGTAATTGTCACCGGGGCATCCTCTGGGGTGGGGCTAAACGCCGCCAAGGCCCTGGCCGATCGCGGTTGGCATGTGGTGATGGCCTGCCGCAATCTCGATAAAACCAAGCAGGTCGCCCAAGAGATTGGCATCCCGAGCGATCGCCACAGCATTATTCACCTCGACCTCGGCTCTCTGGCCAGCGTGCGCCAGTTTGTCAGCGACTTTCGGGCCACCGGGCGCAGCCTAGACGCATTTGTGGGCAACGCCGCCGTCTACTACCCCCTGCTCAAAGAGCCGCTGTACAGCGAAGACGGCTACGAGATCAGCGTGGCCACCAACCACCTGGGCCACTTTTTGCTCTGCAACCTGCTGATGGATGATCTCAAAGCCTCCCCCGCCGCCGACAAGCGCCTGATTATTCTCGGCACCGTCACCGCCAACCCCAAGGAGCTAGGCGGTAAGATCCCCATCCCCGCGCCGCCAGATCTCGGCAACCTGGAGGGCTTCGAGGCCGGGTTCAAAGCCCCGATCTCGATGATCAACAACAAGAAGTTCAAGTCGGGCAAGGCCTACAAAGACAGCAAGCTCTGCAACGTGCTCACCATGCGCGAGCTGCACCGCCGCTACCACGACGAGACCGGCATTACCTTTAGCTCGCTGTACCCGGGCTGTGTGGCCGATACGCCCCTGTTCCGCAACCACTTTAAGGCGTTTCAGACCATCTTTCCCTGGTTCCAAAAGAATATCACCGGCGGCTACGTCACTCAAAAGCTAGCGGGTGAGCGAGTGGCCGATGTCGTGACCGACGCTGAACTCAAAGAATCGGGCATGTACTGGAGCTGGGGCAACCGCCAAAAGCCCGGTCGCCGCTCCTTTGCCCAGGAGGTCTCGAACGAGGCCCAAGACGACGCCAAGGCCCGCAAACTGTGGGATCTCAGCGCCCGATTGGTAGGGCTAGATGACGCGACCGCACGCAGCGTGCCCGCCGCCGCCAGCTCGATTTAGCCGGTCTAACCCTCCCCTCCTCGGAGGGGTGCCCCCAGGGCGGGGTGGGTCGGTCTTGAGTGTTCCATGAAAATAACTATCCATTTACCAGGGTTCTCTGCCCTCACCCCCTCCGTCCCCCTCTCCCAAAAATGGGCGAGGGGGAGGCTAGACAAGGCTTTCCTTCTCCCCGTCTCCCCTCATCCCCCAACCCCTTCTCCCGTCCTGGGAGAAGGGGTTGGGGGATGAGGAAAAATCCCGGACAGCAAGGGTTTCAGGACTTATGTGTAGACAGTAGCCCAGGAGGGGAGGCAGACTTCAAAAAACGCCCCGGCCAGACTCTGGCCGGGGCGTTCTACTATCCGAAGCGGTAGTAGGGGCACAGCATGCTGTGCCCCTACGGGTTACTTAGCCGCAGCCGCTTGGCGCTCCTTGGCTTCCTTGATTACTTCCTCGGCCACATTGCTGGGGCAGGGGGCGTAGCGAGAAAACTCCATGGAGAACTGGCCCCGACCGGAGGTCATGGTGCGCAGGTCGCCAATGTAGCCAAACATTTCGCTCAGGGGCACATCGGCCTTGACCCGCACCCCGGTGGCACCGGGATCTTGAGACTTGATCATGCCCCGGCGACGGTTGAGGTCGCCGATCACATCGCCCATGTAGTCATCGGGGGTGAACACGTCAACATTCATGATCGGCTCTAGCAGCTGGGGGCCAGCTTTCGGCAGCGACTGACGGTAGGCGGCGCGGGCGGCAATCTCAAAGGCGATCGCCGACGAGTCAACCGCGTGGTAGCCACCGTCGGTCAGGGTCACCTTGAGGTCAACCACCGGGTAGCCCGCCAGGGGGCCTTTGCCAACGCTGGTTTCAAAGCCCTTCTGCACGGCGGGCCAAAATTCGCGGGGCACGTTACCGCCGGTCACCGCCGACTCAAACTGGAAGCCGGTGCCGGTTTCGCCCGGCTCGATCACGTAGTCGATCTTGCCGTACTGACCCGAACCACCCGACTGCTTTTTGTGGGTGTAGCTGTCGACCAGGCGCTTGGTGATCGACTCGCGGTAGGCCACCTGAGGCTTGCCCACTTCGACTTCGACGCCGTGGGTGCGCTTGAGAATGTCGACTTTGATGTCGAGGTGCAGCTCGCCCATACCCTTGAGAATGACCTCGCCGCTCTCTTCGTCGGTTTCCACCTGGAAGGAGGGGTCTTCTTGCACCATCTTGCTGATCGCCATCCCCATTTTCTCGTTGTCGCCTTTTTTCTTCGGCGAAACCGCAATGGAGATCACCGGGTCAGGGAAGACCATCGGCTCTAGGGTGGCGGGGTCTTTGGGGTCACACAGGGTGTGGCCGGTCTGCACATTCTTCATGCCGATCAGGGCGACGATATCCCCCGCCTGGGCTGAATCCACTTCCTGGCGATCGTTGGCGTGCATTTCCACCAAGCGGCTAATCCGCTCGGTTTTACCGGTAAAGGTATCCAGAATGGTGTCACCTTTCTTCAGCTGTCCCGAGTAGAGACGGGTAAAGGTAAGCGCCCCAAACCGGTCGTCCATAATTTTGAACGCTAGCGCCCGCAGGGGCTTATCGGCATCGGCATAGGCTACCTTGCCGGTGGGATTGCCTTCCAGGTCAATTTCAGGCTGGGGAGGCACTTCCAGAGGGTTGGGCAGGTAGTCAACGACGGCATCTAGCACCAGCTGCACGCCCTTGTTTTTAAACGAGGAGCCACAGTAGGTGGGGAAGAAGGCCAGGTCACGGGTGCCCTTACGAATGCAGAACTTGATCTCGTCAATGGTGATCTCTTCACCCTCAAGGTACTTACTGAGAATTTCGTCGTCCTGCTCGACGGCCAGCTCGATCATCGCCTCGCGATACTCTTCGACCTGGTCTTTCATGTCCTCGGGGACATCTTGGATATCGTAGTTCTCAGGCAGCCCTGACTCATCCCATACCCAGGCTTTGCGGGTGAGTAGGTCAACTACACCGATAAAGTCGTTCTCGGTGCCGACTGGCAGCACCATTACCAGCGGGGTGGCCGCCAGCACCTTTTCGACCTGCTTGATCACGCGATAGTAGTCGGCCCCGATGCGGTCGAGCTTGTTGACGTAGATGATGCGGGACACCTTGGAGTCGTTGGCGTAGCGCCAGTTGGTTTCCGACTGAGGCTCGACGCCGCCTGAGCCACAAAACACGCCGATGCCGCCGTCGAGCACCTTGAGAGAGCGGTACACCTCAATGGTGAAGTCAACGTGGCCGGGAGTGTCAATAATGTTGAGCTGGTGCTCTTTCCAGAAGCAGGTGGTGGCCGCCGACTGAATCGTGATCCCCCGTTCTTGCTCTTGCTCCATAAAGTCGGTGGTGGCGGCACCATCGTGCACCTCACCCATTTTGTGAATGCGGCCAGTGAGAGAGAGGATACGCTCGGTGGTGGTGGTTTTGCCCGCGTCTACGTGGGCAAAGATGCCAATATTGCGATAACGGGTGATGTCTTTAGCCATAACTGCTTCTCCGGATTCTGTGCGATGGGCCGCTGGCGCCCATCTTCATGGGGTACTCAGACGGGGTCTGGGGGCTGTCGTTGGTAGCCTTGACAACAGAAAACTCTATCACGAGACCATGACGGGGAGTCTGAGCTGAGGCCGTGGCAACAACACCTAATTATGAACTATTGTAAAACCCCCAGGCGCATCCGTGACAGGGGGCAGCTTATTACTTAGGTTCTTGGTTCCAGCATAGCGGTCAGCGGGGCGGGAATGAGTGGTGAAAACCCATCATTCGCCGACAGTGGAGCACCAGCCTAGGAAAAGGCGAATTCTTTTTTACAATGGGGCCAAGGCAGCTGTGGCTCTAAGCGATCTCAAGCGATGGGCAGCGTTGCCGCTACAGATAGTCACACCTGCGCAGGGGCGGCGATTGGGGGCCGCTGAGGACAATGCTTGGTATGGGCCTTTAGCAATGGGGATGCTTGCCGTGAAAATTCAAGGAACCTGGTATCGATCGCTGCGCGAAACCGACGAGGGGGTGATCGCCATCATCGACCAGCGGTGGCTACCCCACGAGCTGCGCTGGGTCGAGCTAGCCACCGCCGCCCAGTGCGCCCAGGCAATTCAAGCCATGTGGACTCGCGGCGCGCCGCTGCTGGCGGCGGTGGGTGCCTACGGTCTGGGTTTTGCCCTGGGGGAAGACTCCAGCGATGCCGCCTTAGCCAATGCCTACGATACCCTGCTGGCCACTCGCCCCACGGCGGTCAACCTGCGCTGGGCGTTAGATCAGGTTTACCAGGGGGTGAAGGAACTACCAGAAGTAGAGAGAACCGAGGCGGCCAGGGCGATCGCCGCCGCTATCTGCGACGAAGAAGTTGAAACCAACCAGGCGATCGGTCGCTACGGGCTAGAGATTATTGCGCAGATTGCCGCCGCCAGGCCCGGCCAGCCCGTCAACCTGCTCACCCACTGCAACGCTGGCTGGCTGGCCACCGTCGACTGGGGCACCGCCCTGGCCCCCATCTACATGGCCCACGACGCGGGCATCCCCGTCCATGTCTATGTCGATGAAACCCGGCCCCGCAACCAGGGGGCTAGCCTCACCGCCTGGGAATTGGCCAACCACGGCGTGCCCTTTACCCTGGTGGTCGACAACGCCGGGGGCCACCTGATGCAGCACGGCCGGGTAGATATGTGCATCGTCGGCACCGATCGCGTCACCGCCCAGGGCGACGTGTGCAACAAGATCGGCACCTACCTCAAGGCCCTCGCCGCCCAAGACAACGGCGTTCCCTTCTACGTGGCCCTGCCCTACACCACCATCGACTGGGCCATGCAAAATGGCCTGGCCGAGATTCCCATTGAGCGCCGCAGCGATGAAGAGGTGACCCACATCTGGGGCAAAGCCGCTACGG
>JBBSLR010000075.1:0-9107 GCA_038255045.1 Phormidesmidales cyanobacterium | reverse complement strand
GGTTAGCATCAGCGATGCCTTGGGGTCGAGGGCTTCAAAATTGAGCAGGCTAGAGCCGGTTTCGGGAATGGCCACCACCGTTGACTGGGCCAGCCCCCACAGCAGCAGCGGCACCGCCACCACCAGCCCCGTCAGCGGCCCCGCAATGCCTACGTCAAACAGGGCGCGACGGTTGGGTACCGGCGACTTCATTTGAATGAACGCCCCTAGGGTGCCGAGAAAAAACGGCACCGGAATAAAGTAGGGCAAGGTGACCTGCATGCCGTAGCGGCGAGCCGTCAGATAGTGACCCATCTCGTGGCAGCCTAAAATAATCAGCAGTGATACAGCGTAGGGCAACCCACTAAAAATCAGGGTGGGTGTCTCCTGGAGCTGGGTTTCAGTGACTCCGGCCAGGTAGGTGCCCACCGCCGTGGTGGTAAACAGAGTCACCAGCAGCAGCCCCAGGGCCAGGCCCGGTCGGGTTTGAGCCTGAGCTTTCGCGCCCCCCTCGGCCTGGGGGTTGGGCACTAGGGCAAACACCGGCTTACCCTGCAACCCCTCCTGAAATAGTACTAAAAAACGATCGCCAAAGTGACGGCGAATATTCTCTCGCACGGTGTCGTAGGCCACCGTGGGCGCTGCCCTGAGCTGGCCCCGACAGATCATAGCCTGGGGCCGATACTCAATATTTTGCAGGTAATAAACCGACCAGGGAAAGCAGCCCTGGAGCATCGCTTCTTCATCTTTATCGATGGGGCGCAGGGCGGGCTTAGGGGGCAACGGCACCGTCGGCTGATTGTCTTCACCCTCGGCTTTGCCCTCCTGGGGCAAAGCAATTCGCCCCTTTTGAATCAGCGCCCAGTAGAGCATCGGGCAGGCGATGAGCAACCCCACCAGCAGAGCGGTCGGGGGCGACTCTTCCCCGCCGTTGACCACGACCCAGGCGGTGAGAATCAGGGCAGGCAACATCATCACCAGCCACAGCAGCCACACGGGAGTACGCGTAATGCGGCTAACGCTGCGCTGAAGCAGCACATAGGTCAGCAGACCTAAAACCAGGAGCCAGAAAAACACCATCAAATAGCCATTGGATTGCAACGATCATCACCAGCGCAGACTGCTATAGAAATTGGCTCAGATATGAGGCTCAGGCATGGGGGACGTGGTTCAGTTAGTATAGGCGTTCACAGATGCTTCCACCCCTGGTTACGCCCCCTTAGTAAGCCCTTCTTGTTACGCCCCTATGACAGCAGCGTCATCTCCGGTGCCCTCGCCCCAGCCCCCCTCTCAGTCACCACCACCCCAGTCACCACCACCCCAATCACCACCACCTAAAACACCCAAGACACCGCGCTCGGTGTTTGATACCGTCTATGCCTTTCCCCCCAACCGCGACACCCAGGGAGCCACGGCTTATTTCATTGTAGACAAGACACCCGAGGGGCAGCCTGCTAACCTGCTGATCGATGCCCCGCTGTGGGACGAGGGCACCCGCGAGTGGCTGCTGGCCCAGGGTGGAGTTAGGTGGCTGTTGATTACCCATCGGGGCGGGTTGGGGCGATCGGCAACGATTCAAAAGACGCTGGGCTGCGAGGTCGTGATTCAAGAACAGGAAGCCTACCTGTTGCCCGATACCCCCACAACTACCTTTCACCACAGTTTTGAGCTTAGCCCCCAGATCGAGGCTCTTTGGACTCCCGGCCACTCGCCTGGATCCTCCTGCCTGTACTACAGCGCCTACGGCGGGGTGCTGTTTACCGGGCGGCACCTGCTGCCCAATCGAGCCGGGGAGCCAGAACCGCTGCGCCTGGCCAAAACCTTCCACTGGCCCCGCCAGCTCCAGCAGGTCGAGGCGCTCAAGGCCCGCTTTACGGCAGCAACCCTGGCCCACATTTGCCCTGGGTCCAGTACGGGGCTGCTGCGGGGCGATCGAACCATGGACCGCGCCTACGAAAAGCTGCAAAAGCTAGACCTGGAAACGTTCTACAATCACCAGCCCTTGCTTTAATTGTTCCCCGGCGCTGTGTCCCATGGGGAACCCCCCTTACCCCCTTACCCCCTCACCCCCATAGGCGACCCAGGTCTGCTGTATCCAGGGGTGAATTTCTCGCGGGTACAGTAGCCAGGTGCGTTCGTAGGGCTGGCTGAGGGCCTGCACCAGGGGCGACAGATCTTTGATATCCACAAAGGCGTTGTCGCTGTACACACAGATGCCCTGGTTATAGGTGGTGTAGCCCCGGCTCCAGGTGCGGCGTAGACCGCTGTATTGTTCGCCGCTGTAGCCCTGCGCTTCCAGGTGGGTGCGCACGGTGTTTAGCAAACTCTGCTGCTGGTTTTCTGCCAGCCTGGTCACTTCTAGAGTTTTGAGCAGGTCGCGGTCTAGATAGCGGCGGCACAGATCGGCCAGCAGCCGGTCGGGGCTGTGTCGCCACCGCTGGAGGTGATAGGTAAACACCACATCGTCGCCCGCCAGGTAAGTATCGAGGGCGAGGGGATGCTCTGGGGTCAGCAGCCAGGCGGTGACGGTGGGGTCGGCCTCCAGCTTGCCCACGTGTAGGGCAGAGCGGGCGCGCTCAAAGGCTCGCTCTAGCAGCCAGGTAACGGAAATATTTTTGGGATGGTTGTACACCTGCACATACATAAAATGGCGCACCACTAGGTAGTGCTCGATCGCCGACAGGCCTTTGTGGGCGATCACCAGCCGACCGCTGCCCGGCTCAAACCGCAGGGCCATGAGAATGCGATCTAGATCGAGCTGGCCGTAGCTGGCCCCGGTGAAGTAGCTGTCGCGCAGCAGGTAGTCGAGGCGATCGCAGTCGAGCTGGCTCGACACCAGCTGCCACACCAGGGCGACAGGGTGCTTGTGGGTGTAGACCCGATCCACCGCCTCGGTCAGTCCTGGGGTATGACCCTCCAGGGCAGCGTGGATCTCCGGCAGATCGCGAATCATGCGGCGAGTCCACTGCTCATGCTCTAGGCCAAACACCTCTTCGGCGGTGTGGCTAAAGGGGCCGTGGCCAATGTCGTGGAGCAGAGCCGCCACCAGCACCGTGGCCCGGTGGGGGGCCAGCTCTGGGTAGCGGCGCTGGAGCTGGTCAAAGGCGCGACGGGCGATCGCCATCACCCCTAGCGAATGGGTAAAGCGCGAACTCTCGGCCCCGTGAAAGGTGAGGCTGGCGGGGCCGAGCTGACGAATGCGCCGCAGCCGCTGAAAGGACGGAGTGTCGATCAGCTGGGTCAACAGCGCCTCGTCGCGATCGCTGACGTGGAGCGTAATCGCCCCGTGGAGCGGGTCGTGGTAGGAGCGGCTGGCCTTGGGCGGCGCTCCCTGGGGTGCTCCCTCCTGGGGCAGCCCCACCTCAGGAAGCACTGACTAGCACCGGCGCTTGGCTCAGCATTTCTAACGCGGCCTGGTACTGGGGGTCGGCCTCGGTAGCCACGGTGTCGCGGGTGAGGGGCACGCTGGCCACCATGCGATCGGGGGTAATGCCCAGTTTGTTGATGTCGTGGTGGGCCGGGGTCTCGTACTTGGCCACCGTCACCGCCAGCCCCGCCCCGTCAGACAGGTCAAACAGCGACTGAATCAGCCCCTTACCAAAGGTGGTGCTGCCCACCAGAGTGGCCCGGCCATTGTCTTGTAGCGCCCCGGCCAAAATTTCGCTGGCGCTGGCGGTGCCCTCATTCACCAGCACCACCAAGGGCGCATCGGTAATGGCCTGACCAAACGACTCAAAGCTGTCGAGAATGCCCTGGCGGTTGACGGTGTAGACCACGGTGCCCTGGGGCAGCCACAGCCGAGCGATTTCAATACCCGCCTGGAGCAGGCCACCGGGATTGTTGCGCAGGTCGAGCAGATAGGCCTCCGCCCCTTGGTCATTGAGGGTTTGAATGGCTTCGGCCAGCTTCTCCGCTGCGTTGCCGTTAAACTGGCTCAGCCGCAGGTACCCCACCCGCTGACCAGTGGGCGCTGTTTTCAGCGCAGCTACCACCGGGTTGAGGGTAATCACATCTCGGGTCAGCGACATCTGCCGCCGGGTAGCCTCGTCGGGGTGGCGCAGCTCCAGGGTGACAGCGGTGCCCTGCGGGCCGCGCATCCGGGCAGCGGCTTCGTCTAGGGTGAGGTCTGTGGTGGCAAACCCGTCAATTTCTAGCACCAGATCCTGGGGCTGAATGCCCGCCTGCTCCGCCGGGGAGCCTTCAATAGGGGCAATCACCCGCAGCCAGCCGGGGTGCTCATCCTTAGAAATTTGCAGGCCGACCCCGGTCAACTCACCGGCGGTACTGGTTTGGAGACTGCGGTACTGGCTGGGCAGCAGCAGCCGCGTGTAGGGGTCATCTAGCTTGGCCAGCATGGCTTGAATGGCCCTGTAGGTGTCGTCTCGGCTGGCGAGGGGCTGCTCTAGGGCACGCTGGCGAGTAAACCACCAGTTCTGATGGTTAAAGCTTTCATCGACGTAGGCTCGGTTGACAATGCGCCATACCTCCGCAATCAGGTTTTGCTCTTCGGTTAGGGCTAGGGCCGGGCCGGTCGATAGCCCGCCCACCACCAGCCCAAACAGGCAAAGGCAAAGAATACTGAGACGCAGCAGAGGTCTAATCATAGCGGCAAGGCAGAGGCAGGCGGTGAATGTAAAGAGGTTAAGGGCTGAGTGCTTCAGCTGACGCACAGGATAGCTAATGGACAGGGTTCCCAGCCGCATGCCCTCCCAGGCCAGCTAAAGGCAATGGCCAGTTAAAGGCAATAGCTTGCATAGATTGAAGCCATGGACTTAAGAATCGGCGATCTGCTCCGCCCTGGGGCGGGCGATTCACATTAGTTTATTGTGGCCAACTTTTTCCCAATTGCGCCGACCCAGGCAGAACTGCTTGCTGCCTGATGGTTTTGGCTACCGCAGATGCCAAAACCATTCTGAACCCTTGATCGGGGTTTTTGGAGGCCGGGTTCAACACCGCTGCCAATCAACAATCCCGGAACATAACAAAGCATTGTGTAACAAAATATTACGGTAGGGTTGGACGGTTTAATCTCCATCCTAAGGCTGGCTGGTGGCCTAGGGTGGGCTTTTTGACCCAGTTGCCGATTCTTGAGATGGCAGGATGCTCTCCAGGGCTTAGAATCTCTATTAGAGATATGAACGTTGCCATTACGGCTATGTTACATTTTTCATTGACGGCAATTATAGATATATAGAGTTAACCGCTTCATGTTTACCAAGCAAGTTACTGACTCTAAGACCTTCAAATGGTTTAACGAGCGGCTAGAGATTCAGGCCTTGGCCGACGACGTCTCCAGCAAGTACGTGCCGCCCCACGTCAATATTTTCTATTGCCTGGGCGGTATTACCCTGACCTGCTTCCTGATCCAGTTCGCCACTGGGTTTGCGATGACCTTTTACTACAGGCCCACGGTCACCGAAGCATTTAGCTCTGTGCAGTACCTGATGACCGAGGTCAACTTCGGCTGGCTAATTCGGTCTGTCCACCGCTGGTCCGCCAGCATGATGGTGCTGATGATGATTCTCCACGTGTTTCGGGTGTACCTCACCGGCGGCTTTAAGAAGCCCCGCGAGCTGACCTGGGTGACTGGTGTGGTGCTGGCGGTGATCACTGTGACCTTCGGCGTTACCGGCTACTCTCTACCTTGGGATCAGGTGGGCTACTGGGCGGTGAAGATTGTGTCTGGGGTGCCGGGCGCAATTCCTGTGGTGGGCTCTACCGTGGTTGAGCTGATGCGCGGCGGCGAAGCCGTTGGGCAATCGACCCTGACCCGCTTCTACAGCCTGCACACCTTTGTTCTGCCCTGGGCGATCGCGGTGTTCATGCTGCTCCACTTCCTGATGATTCGCAAGCAGGGTATTTCGGGTCCTCTTTAAGGATCTACGAGGTCGATGGAGTCGTTGCTGAGGCAGGCTCCTGAGTCCTGGTGTTTGGGGGCATGACGGTTGGTTTTGGCTACACCGATTGCCCTGGCTGAATGATTTAGACTCTGGGCCTGGCCCAACTGGCTGTAACAGGAGAAGTTTTTTCAATGGCGACCATTAAAAAACCGGATCTAAGCGATCCTAAGTTAAGAGAAATGCTCAAGCAGGGCATGGGCCACAACTACTACGGCGAACCCGCCTGGCCCAACGACCTGCTCTACATCTTCCCCGTGGTAATTTTGGGCACCATCGCCTGCTGTGTTGGGCTGGCTGTGCTAGATCCTGCCCTGGTGGGTGAGCCCGCTGACCCCTTCGCTACCCCGCTGGAGATTCTGCCCGAGTGGTATCTGTACCCCACCTTCCAGATTCTGCGGATTGTGCCCAGCAAGCTGCTGGGTATTGGCGCAATGATCGCTATTCCCCTGGGGCAGATGCTGGTGCCCTTTATTGAGAACATCAACAAGTTTCAAAACCCCTTCCGTCGTCCTTTGGCCACCACCGTGTTTTTGTTTGGCACGGCTGTAACCATGTGGCTGGGCATTGGCGCTACTTTACCCATTCAAGAATCGTTGACCCTGGGCTTGTTCTAGGCGATTGATTCTAATGGCTACACCAGATCCAGCTTGGGATTCCCACCGGCAAAACCCCACGTCTGGATTTGATCTATACAAGACCTGCGCAAAACTGTATCGTTTTACGCAGGTCTTTTTGCTATGGGTATACTCTTTCGCTAAGCTAAATTTAGGGGTTCCGGCAGGCGTTGACACAGGAGTAGGGTATGGCAAGGACGAAGACCCGACGAGAACATTTGCAGGTGGTGAGCAAGCTAGATGTGGTGGCCCAGGTGCAGCTCTGGTTTCGGGATACCTGTCGCTCGCTAGAGGGTGAGTCGGCCTGGGTGGGCAGCCACTGCGATCGCCTGGGCCTAGCCTTAACCGAAGGCTTTACCAACGCCGTGCGCCACGCCCACGCCCACCTGCCCCCCGAAACTGGCATTGACATCGACCTGGCCCTGGGCACCGATCAGGTCGAGATTCGCATTTGGGATCACGGTGCTCCCTTCAACCCAGAACTGCTGCCTGAACCCCAGGCAGGGGAGCTGCTAGACAGCGGCTACGGCTGGTTTTTGCTGCGCCGCTTGGCCGACAAGGTGACCTATCAGCGCGCCCAGGACGGGCGCAACTGCCTGTCGATTGTGGCCTGTCGCTTGTAGCCTGTCGGTTGTGGCCTGTCGTTTATCCAGTACGGCACCTGTGCTGCCCAGTGGGCGACCTGGTGAAGTCTGCCCTGCGCCTGTTGCTGGGTCGGTGGGTAGTCTAGAGACACAGTATTGTCTTAGCTCTGCTGGCGATGGGTTCTTCCACCACTCATTTATCCGTTGCAGATGCGTCGGCTCCACGGGTGCCGACAATGTCTCCTGTCGATGACCCAGGCAGAGTTGTCTTTGTCTTCCTCGAGATTTTCTCCTGTGAGGGAGGCATTCAGTCTTACATCAAGGACATTTTTAGGGCCTACCTCAGCCAGCCTCAGCCCGCTCCGGCGGATGTTTTTTTGCTGCGGGACGGCGCTGAAGACGCGGCCAACAATTTCTATGGTCAGGGGGCGCTGCGATTTCACTACCTAGCCTCTGGCCATGCGATGTGGGGCCGAGCTAGGCTGTTTGCGGCGCTGCTAACGCATTTGGTGCGGCAGCGGCCCCGGCAGGTGGTGTGTGGCCATGTGCTGCTGCTGCCCCTGGTGGCAACCCTCTGCCGCTGGCTAAACCTGCCCTATACCGTCGTCACCTACGGTAAAGAGGTGTGGAACCCGCTGCCGCCGCGCGATCAGCGGGCGCTGGGTCGGGCCGACCAGATCTGGGCCATTAGCCGCTATAGCCGCGATCGCGCCTGCGTCGCCAACGCCCTCGACCCGGCCAAGGTTTATAGGGTGCCCTGTGCCGTAGATGGCGATATCTTTACCCCCGGCCCTAGGGATGCTGCCCTAGTTGACACCTATGGACTGGCCAGTCGGCGGGTGCTGCTGACCGTCGCCCGGCTGTGGTCGGGGGATATCTACAAGGGAGTAGACGTGACCATCCGGGCGCTGCCTGCCATTGCCGCTGTGGTGCCCGAGGTGACTTACCTGGTGATTGGTCGGGGGGATGATCAGCCGCGGCTGGCGGCCCTGGCTGAGGAGCTAGGGGTGAGCGATCGCGTTGTGTTTGCTGGGTTTGTGTCCACCGAGGCCCTGGTGGCCCACTATCGCCTGGCCGATGCCTACGTGATGCCCTCCCAGGAGGGCTTTGGCATTGTCTATCTGGAGGCGATGGCCTGCGGACTGCCGGTGCTGTCGGGCGATCGCGATGGCTCCGCCGACCCCCTACAGGATGGTCGTCTGGGCTGGCGAGTGCCCCACCGCGACCCCGAGGCCGTGGCGATCGCCTGTATTGAGATGCTAACGGGGGCTGACCCTCGCTGCCAGGGGGCGTGGCTGCGGCAAGAGACCCTGGCGGCCTTTAGCCCCAGCGCTCTGGCCGAGCAGCTAACCCTAGCTCTAGGTGCCTGTCAGAGGCCCTAGCCCCGGCGCTACAATACGGGGTGAGGCCCGCCGCCGCGCGCCCCGCCGTTGCTGCCCGGAGACCGACCCCTGTGAACCCCAACCGATCTAACCAACTTCAGCTCAATTTCTCAGGCCTGGGCTGCTGGATCGCCATTCTCGCAGCCATATGGCTGCTGGGAGCCGTGGGCCTGGGCTGGGTGGTGAAGTCGCTGGCGGTGCTGGTGGTGCTGGTGCTAGTGGCCCCGGTTTTGGGCTTTGTGGGGCTGCGGTTTTGGCTGCGGCGCAATCTGGTGCAGGGGCCTTGCCCGGTGTGTAACAGCGACCTCACGGGCATCAAGGGAGCCGAGACCGCCTGCCTGAGCTGCGGCACCCCGCTGCGAGCTGAGGCCGATGGTTTCGCCCGGCTGACCGAGGCGGGTACCATTGATGTCACCGCCGTGGACGTGGTGGATATCACCGCCGAGACCCAACAGATTTTGCCCGACGGCGATTGATCTAGCCCCAGCGGTGACGGCTATCCGCTATGTCGAAGTGAGTCTGTGTTGATAGGATAGATATCAACACGATTTAGTACGCCTGTAACGCATCCTATGCCCGCCGCCATTCAAGTCGAGAAAACCAAGCTCAAGCAGCCGCCTCTGGAAATTCATACCCTGGGCGATCGCG
>JBBSLR010000074.1:0-9128 GCA_038255045.1 Phormidesmidales cyanobacterium | reverse complement strand
CTGCTCGAAAACGTGCGCTTCCACGCCGGTGAAGAGGCCAATGACCCTGAGTTTGCCAAGGCGCTGGCCGCCAACGCCGACCTCTACGTGAACGACGCTTTTGGCACTGCCCACCGCGCCCACGCCTCCACCGAGGGCGTCACCAAGTACCTCAGCCCCTCGGTGGCGGGCTACCTGATCGAGAAAGAGCTTCAGTATCTGCAAGCGGCGATCGAAAACCCCCAGCGGCCCCTGGCGGCGATCATCGGCGGCTCTAAGGTCTCTAGCAAAATCGGCGTGATCGAAACCCTGCTCGACAAGGTAGACAAACTGCTGATCGGCGGCGGCATGATCTTTACCTTCTATCAGGCGCGTGGCCTCAACGTAGGCAAGTCGCTGGTGGAAGAAGACAAGCTGGAGCTGGCTAAAGCGCTTGAAATTAAAGCCAAAGAGAAAGGCGTTGACCTGCTGCTGCCCACCGACGTGGTGCTAGCCGATAATTTCGCCCCCGACGCCAACTCCCAAACCGTTGGCATCGACGCCATCCCCGACGGTTGGATGGGTCTGGATATTGGCCCCGACTCGGTGAAGGTATTTCAAGACGCGCTGAAGCAGTGCAAGTCGGTGATCTGGAACGGCCCCATGGGCGTGTTTGAGTTCGACAAGTTTGCGGCGGGCACCGATGCGATCGCCCACACCCTGGCCGAACTCACTGGTCAAGGCGTGACCACCATCATTGGCGGCGGCGACTCAGTGGCGGCGGTCGAGAAAGTGGGTGTGGCTGAGAAAATGAGCCACATTTCTACCGGCGGCGGCGCCAGCCTGGAGCTGCTCGAAGGCAAAGAGCTGCCCGGCATCGCCGCCCTCGACGAGGCCTAGGCAACCTGAGGAGGTCTCCAGGAAAGAAAATACCACCAGGTAGGGGCGCAGAGCCTGCGTCCTTAGGAGGCAGCAAAATCCTTGGGTATTTTCGTTGCCAGAATTGTCCTTAGTATGGAGCTTCGCTATTAAGGTTAGGACGGTTTCACCGTTAGCCTGTTGGGCGATCGCCATAGGTCAGTTTGCTACCTCGGTTTTGGCCATTGGCTAACAGTAGGGTTCTAAGCAACCTGGCCAGCGCTATATTTTCACAGGATGGAGCTTAATGCCCCATCCTGTTTTAATAAGAAGGCCATTAAATTGGGCTAGGCAAACCGATCCTTAATCATCGTTTCGGCCACTCAGACTAAGCTTGCTTAGTCCCCAGGAAGCCGTAGCCCTTGTGGAACAAGGTTTTAGAGTTTAATACTGGCGAACTATACGTGGGTGGCCGAAACGACGATAGAGGCCGCCATGTCTAGGGTGCTAATGCCAAGTTAAGACTAGAAATTTCTGTTGAGGACGAGTGAGTTGTATAGCAATATACTCGGCTAATCTAATTTTGAAGCCAGCAATTTAAAATCTCGGTAGGCACTACAAACGTCTTGCCAGCCGCCGGGTAAAAGCATGAAAATAACCCCGTAGGCACAGCCAAAGGCGATCGCACTGATCAGCAACTCCAGCGCCACATTAGCAGGCTCCGAGACTACCATTTGGCCTGCAAACAGCAGCCCAGCGGCGGCCAGCGAAGCCACCGTAGGACGCCACACAAACCCGACAAAATCACCCAGGGTCAGCGGCGTATATCTCAGGCAGTAGGCGATCGCCGGATAGGTCAGCAGTAGAGATGCGATCGTCACGCCCCAGGCCACCCCCAGTGGCCCCCAGCGGGTGCCTAGGGCCGCGGCCGCCACCACCACTGGCGTATGTAGACAACTCCACCGTAGCTGGCGCTGAGTATGCCCCGTCGACAGGTAAATCCACTTTGTGACCCGATAAAAGCCACTGATAAAAACAGACAGCACCAGCACCTGAAAAATCGGCAACGCTTCTACCCACTGGTCGCCGAGCAACAGCAACAGTAGACTCTGACCACAAATCCCTAAAAATGCCAGCGCCGGTAGGCAAAGGCCAAACATCAGCATGAGTATCTGCCGACTTTGACTCTTGTACTGTTCACCATCGCTGACCGCCCGACTTAGCCCCGATACCGCCACGTTGATCAGTGGCAAATAAATTTGGTTGAAGGGGAAATAGGCCCAGTTATAGGCTACGGCGTAAAGGCCGAGGGCGCTAGCCCCGTTAAAGTAGCCCACCAGCACTCTATCCATCTCCATTCCGACCCGAATGACCAGATGAAATCCGCTCAGGTGAACGCCGTAGGTAAACATGGTGCGGGTGTCTTGGCTCATTTTAGTCAAATTGGCAGGCCGAGCAGGCCGCCAGCCGCTAGCAAACCAATAGCTCACGCTCTGTACCACCTGATATACCACTAGTTGTAGTATCAGAGCCCAATAGCTCCACCCCAACAGCGCTGCCGCAATGGCTGCCCCAGCCCCTAGCCCCAGTCCCACCACCTCAATCAGGGTTAGCATCCCAAACCGCATTTGCCGGGCCAGCAGCGATTGGTGCTGTGATGACAAAAACACGCTGGCCATGCCCACCGTCATCATTGGCATAATGGCCGTCAGCCGACTCTCTTGATAAAACCAGGCAAACATTGGTGACAGTAAGAGTACACCCACCACGAAAAGCATGTTGATACCGCAGGAAAGCCAGAAGATGGTGCTTACTTGCTGATGATCCAGATGCTCCCGCTGTACTGTTGCCGTATTTAACCCCAAGGAATTGACGCTTTCCATCAGGACAAACCAGGGCAGTGCCATAGCCACTAGGCCAAAGTCCGCAGGGGTAAGCAGCCGCGCCAAAATTAAAGTAGAACCAATACCCATCACCAGCTTTATGGGCTGGGAGCCAAAGGTAATCAAACTAGACTGGAGCGATCGCCGCTTTAACTCCGCCTGAGAGGTAGTGAAATTAAGGTCTTGTGCACTAGCCTGTCGACGGTGGATTGACATAAATTACGCAGGGTTTTCCTAGGGGTCAGCGCTGATAAATACTAATCTCTAGTCTCGGCAAGGAGTGCCACCCAACTTCACCCTCAGAATTTCAAAGGCGCTGACGTAGCGCACTAGCACCATCACCAAAGACACCTGTAGCTTCTGCCCAACGCCCTTGAGACGGCCGTCAAAAAATACATTGATCGCAAAGAAAATCGGCGGCACTAAACTTTGGATCAGCAACCTCAAAAACACTATCTGACATTGCCCCACGGTCTTAACCTGCTTGATGTGCAACCCATAACTACCGCCGGCCAAGCGCTGGGTTCGTTTAATGAGTGACCTAAAAGATGATCGGGTTGGGTGTCTCACCACCACCGACGCAGCATAGAGCTGCGGATATCCCTGGTTGTACAATCGCTGCCCCCACTCTAAATCCCCGTGGGATCTGAGCCGCGCGTTAAATGTCCCAACCTGTTCAAACACAGATCGCCAGGTCAACATATTAGCCGTCGCCCCGCCATGAAACTGTTTTAGCAATACCTCCTGGGGAAATGCCGTAATACTTTCATATAGATCAACGGGGGTCGGTTGGTTGGGGTCGGGGAAAAAGACCTCAACCTTGCCCAATACCTGACCTTTGCTGGGCATGGCCTGTAACTGCTCAACCCCTTGACGAAGCCAGTCAGCAGCTGGAATACAGTCAGCATCAGTAAAGGCAATCACCTCTCCAGAGGCTACCGCCAGCCCCCGGTTGCGGGCGGCGTAGGAGCCAGGGGTCGGTTCAAAGGCGAGAGCTACATGGGGGTAAGAGTCTACTACCGCCTGTATTAAGTCTGGACGCTCAGAACCATTGTCGACCACAATGACTTCGTAACATGACTTAGGGTATGTCTGACGGGCCAGCGCCGCCAGACATAGATTCAGCCGTTCTCCATCGTTAAACACAGGTATAACGACAGACACTATAGGATTCACAGCACCATCCATCATGTTTGTTGATTAAGGCCGATATTATGCAACTGGCGACAGCGGCTGACTCCGGTGATTACGTGGGCGATTCCCCAACGCTGACTGGCTTAAGCCATAGCCCAAAATAGTGCTTGATTGCTCCGTAGGCAAAGGCACCGCCGCCGTAGACAAAATAGAGCCAGTGCCACGGCACAACCCGCAGAGCAAACAAGGCGCCGCGCTTTTGGTAGAAAAACAGGTACATTTTGCGGTTGAGCGCCAGCAGGCTGAGGCCCAGCGCCAGCGCCGGTACCCATAGCGTAGGCAACCAGAGGGCAGCGCCCAAGGTGCCGATGAGAGCAAAGGTGAGGATGACGCTGACCCGATTGGCGTGGCTGAGGTTGAGGTCGGCATTGAACTGGCGATCGCGCAACATCAGCTCAGACCAGGGCAAAGCGCGGTAAAAAATCTCTGCCCGCAGCAAAGTAACCGGCTCCCAGCGCTTCAGATGCTTCACCTGAATGTCTTTGCACAACTCAATTGAGTAGCCCGCTCGCCGGAGACGATAGCCCAGCTCAATGTCTTCGATGCAGGGCTTGTGATAGCGTTCGTCAAATCCACCCACCTGCTGAAAAGCTGAGCGGCGGATAGCTCCACAGGCACCCCAAAAGGTTGAAGCCTCTGCCGCCGAAGTTTGGTGAGTATAGTGATGGAATAAATTCTTATACTGCGACAAAAAGTTATCGGCCCCCGGCGCGTCATCGTAGGAACCAATTAGGGCGGCCAACTCAGCCTGGGCTTCAAACCGCTGTGCCACCAGACTCAGCGTATTGGCGTGGAGCGTGACATCCGCATCCACGAAAAATAAAATGTCGCCCTGGGCCACCTGCGCGCCCAGGTTTCTGGCCCGGGCTGGGCCGCCCGCCGAGGGCAACCGAATCACGTGAGCACCAAAGGCCTCTGCTACCTGCCAAGATCCATCAGTATCGCCGTCAGCCACCACGATAAGCTGATCAGGAGCGCGGAGACTGCGCCGAATACTTGCTAGACAATGCTGAAAGGCTCTACCACCGTTGTAGACGGGGATAATAATTGAAATCCGAGTTGGAGCTTCAGCCATGCTTAGAGACATCCATAAACCAAAGCGCACTTACCCCATTACATAACGGTGGCCGCCCCATCCCACTGAGCCTGGGTATGGCGACAGTAGAACAGCCGAGACTGTTTCAAATCATTGACTCACCGCTGCGTGGGGTAATATAACCTCTCCGCGACCAATAGGTCTGTTCCGGATAACACGCTATTGGCTTCACCATTGCTTAAAGACTTTAGGGGTTTGGCAAGGGGTTGAGCAGCAATGCCTCTGGATTTTCACTGAAATTTTATAAATGTAGCGCTGCCCGACGGCAGACTCTAGTGGCTGCGGCAGCGCCTATGTAGCCATCGCCAAAACGGTTAGGACTTTCCGCATACCCCTGAAGCGATGGCGTATAGCCATCGCTATATTTACGCCTTGCCATAGGTCGTGGCCTCAGGGCTTTGAGGGGGCTACATCTTGGGGTGCTTTATCTCGGGGTGCTGTATCTCGGGCCATTGGCGGGGCTGGCGCAACATCGAGGGTGAGCTGCTGATTAGCTGGTTTGTCTAACACATCGACGATCCAGGCTTCCTCTATCCAGGTTTTGCAGACGACCGCCAGGGGCAGCGCCAGCACCAGCCCCAGGGGGCCGAGAAATGTGGCAAAGAAGATTTGGGAAATTAGCGTGGCGGCGGGCAACAGCGACACCTGTTTCTGCATCACCATGGGTGAAAACCAGTAGCTTTCGACGTTTTGAATCAGCACGTAGAGCACAACTGTCGCCAGAGCCGTACCCGGCGACTGGAGCAGCGCTACAAACACCGGAAATACCGCACTCAACGCAGGCCCCAGGTTGGGAATAAAGTTAAATAATCCGGCCAGCACCGCGTGGGCAAAGGCGTAGGGCACCTTTAGCAACACCAGTCCAGTGAAGCTGAGGGTCGCCACGAAAAGTGAGCTGAGGGCTACACCGCCTAACCAAAACATCAGAGTCTTTTCACACTTCGTCAAAATTTCGTCGGCGCGGCGGCGATAGCTGGATGGAAACAGGCGCAGCAGCAGTTGGCGATAGGCTGAGGGGTTGGCCAGCATCATCAAGGTGAGCACCAGCAGCAGCACCACCTGCAGTACAATGGCGACCGAGCTAGAGAAGAACGTCAAAAAGTTGCCGAATACCGTAGACCCGATGGCAGTAGCCTGGCGCAGCAGGTCGGGAAAAGCCGGCAGCAGGCGTAGATCTCGATCAGGAAACCAGTCGGGTGGGCTAGCCTGAAACGCATCAAACCATCCGCCTAACTGGTCAAACCCTTTAGGGGTGAGCAGCAGCAGCTCTTGAAACTGACTGATAAACAGCGGCAGCATTAGGCCCAGAAAAATGACGGCCCCCAGCAGCACTAGGGCAGCGGTTACCAGCACAGATCGCTGACGAGGCCAGTTGTAGACTCGCGACAGAAACCGCACCAGACTATTGAGGGCAGTGGTGATCACCACCGCCGCAAAAATAAGCAACACAATCTGGCGAAATTGCCAGATGATCACGAGCGCAACGCCTAGGGCAGCTAGGTTGATCCAGTCGGTGAGTTTCACGGCAGGGGCATCAGGACAGTGGGTTAAATCCGTGGGCAAATTGTAGCTGATACCAAATCCGAATCACATAGCCCCGACTCCCAAAAGGCCAAACCGTAGGGGCGTTGGCGTAGCCTAGCCGTAGAGCTGATCGCATTCGCCCTTCTGAGCCGGGAACAACCAACCAGGATTGATTATGTGTTTGCCCTAGGGCCTACACATACCCGACTGGCTCCAACTAGGAATCAAGCGGGAGAAGGATTATCCCCCTGCTTTGAGACATCTGGCCCTGCACCTACGGCTAGGGCACCGCATACTCCGACTGCACCGCAGGCAGAGCGCCCCGCGCCACCAATGCCTGGTGAATCATCGCCGCAATTTCGGCTCGGGTGGCGGCCTGGGCTGGCTTGAGCTGGTCGGGGCTGGGGTAGTTCACCACGAGCGAATTTTCGGTGGCGGCGGCGACTTTGGGCGTTGCCCAGTCAGGCAGGGCGCTGAAATCTACAAAAGCCTGCAATGTCTGTTCAGGAGATGGCGGTAGGGCGAGACCTAGCCCCGAGACTAGCGCCACAATCACTTCATAGCGAGGAATCGTCTGGTTGGGGCGAAACTCGCCGTCGGGGTAGCCCACCATAAAGCCCTGGGCCACAGCGTTATTGATCGCGGAGGCGGCCCAGTAGTCGCTGGATACATCGCTAAAGGTCAAGTCGGCGCTGGCAGAGGTATCGCCAAAGGCCCGATTGATCAACGCTGCCATTTCGGCGCGGGTAAGGGGCTGATCTGGTCGAAACCCGCTTTCGAGGAAGTCGGGCAGGTACCCCTGGTCAAACATGGGCTTGATGAATGGATAGGCCCAGTGGGTAGGGGGTACGTCTGAAATATCAAGGGCTTGGGTGGTTTCTGCGGTGGTGCTGGGAACCACCGGCACCGGCACCACGGGCACGGGGGCGGGCTGAATGGGAGATGGCACCTCAGCACGAGGACGCTCTCTGATCAACCCTGACGGCCCCGTCGCCCGCTCAGGGATTTCTCGCTGGGGGCGATCGCCGCGCTCAAGGGTACGGGGTTCAAACGCTTCAGCTGGATCGTCTCGATCTGGAGTGGTAATGGCCGCCGCATCTCCATCGCGTCGCGGCAACAGGCCAAAATCGGCCAGCCCGCTCTGGCTCCGGGAAAGGCCCCACCACAGGATGGAGCCAATACCTAGAAACGCCAGCACGACCGCCAGCAGTTCGTCAGATCCCAGCATGCGATCGCGGTGGCGAGGCTCAGGCGGATTGGTCGGGTTGGGCTGGTCGGGGGGCAGATTCACCATGGTGTTTGCGGGCTAGCAGCAACGTCCAGGGTTATCCTACCAGAACCGGCTGCCGTTCTGGGATAATCACGGGGTTGCCGTCCTCGTCAATGTCGAGGCGGGCGCGATCACCTGCCTCCAGGGTGCCGGCCAAAATCGCCTCGGCCAGATTATCTTCGACCAGGCGAGCGATCGCTCGCCGCATGGGGCGCGCCCCATAGCGCTGGTCGTAGCCCTCGCTGGCCAGCTTGGTGCGGAAGGCATCGGAGAGGGTAACCACCATCTGACGATCCGCCAGGCGCTTGTTCACCTGCTCTAGCATCAGGTCGGCGATCTGGTTGACCTCTTCGCGGGTGAGCTGACGGAAGACGATAATTTCATCAATCCGATTGAGCAGCTCGGGGCGGAAGTACTGCTTCATCTCTTCATTCACCAGGTTGCGGATGTTGTTGTACTGGGTAGTGGCCGCATCGGTGGTGGCAAAATCAAAGCCCAGGCCAGCCCCGCCTTTCTCAATTACCTGGGAACCAATGTTCGAGGTCATGACGATCAGCGTGTTCTTGAAGCTCACCGCCCGGCCCTTAGCGTCGGTCAGCTTGCCCTCGTCGAGCACCTGCAAGAGCAGGTTAAAGACATCGGGGTGGGCCTTCTCAATCTCATCCATCAAAATGACGCTGTAGGGCTTGCGGCGCACCGCTTCGGTCAGCTGACCGCCCTCGTCATAGCCCACGAAGCCCGGCGGCGAGCCGATCAGCTTTGAGACCGTGTGGCTTTCCATAAACTCCGACATGTCGAGGCGAATCATCGCCTCTTCGGAGCCAAACAGAGCCATGGCCAGAGCCTTAGTCAGCTCGGTCTTGCCAACCCCGGTGGGGCCAGAGAAAACCAGGCTGGCAATGGGGCGATCAGCGCTGGCTAACCCCGATCGCGCTCGACGAATGGCCTTGGCCGCCGCTACCACGGCCTCGTTTTGGCCAATCACCCGCTCGTGGAGCACGTCTTCGAGGTGCAGCAGGCGCACGGATTCGGTTTCGGTCATGCGGTTGACCGGAATGCCCGTCCAGGCGGCAACAATGTCGGCAATGTTCTCTTCGTCCACTACGGGCTGGGGCGGCAGATTGCCTGCCTCCGCTTCGCCGTACTCAGGAATATCGGCCTGAAGCTGCTGGATCAGGTCTTGCCGCCGCTCCCGCAGGGTCTTGGCCTTGGGAAACTCTTGCAGCGCGATGGCCTCATCCAGCTCTTTGTTGACCCCTCGCAGCTGCAGCTTGAGTTCCTTAGAAGGATATTTGGGCATATAGCGCAGCTTCACCTGGGAGCCAGCCTCGTCGATCAGGTCGAT
>JBBSLR010000073.1:0-9148 GCA_038255045.1 Phormidesmidales cyanobacterium | reverse complement strand
AAGGGCCACCGTTGTACAGCCACTCATCGAGGGAAGCGGCTTCCCAGATGGGGTAGAAGTGCAGGCCAATGGCGTTAGACGACGGCACAACCGCACCGGAGATGATGTTGTTGCCGTACATCAGGGAGCCAGCGACGGGCTCACGGATGCCGTCGATGTCGACGGGAGGGGCCGCGATGAAGGCGACGACGAAGCAGGCGGTAGCAGCGAGCAGGGTGGGAATCATCAGCACGCCGAACCAGCCCACATACAGGCGGTTTTCGGTGCTGGTGACCCACTGGCAAAACTGCTCCCACAGGGAGGCAGATTGCTGTCTTTGTAAAGTCGTTGTCATGATGAGATAAGTGCAGTTAGGTTTGCAGAATGCCTGTCCGCAGGGGGCAGGTGGGTTATGTATGTCACTACGTTAACTGAAATGTTTCAGTTTGTAAACAATCTGAGGGTAGATATCCCCCTAGCGAAGGCGGGCGATCGCGATACCTGCGACCTAGGTCGTTTGAGGTATGACCTCAGTTCCGCTCTGGCGGTGGCCTCCAGGCTTGTTTGGCGCGGTTGACCTGCTGGGGCGCAGGGATGGCCTGAAATAGGTCGAGGGCTTTGTAAAGGTGAGTCTCGGCTGCGGCAGACTGCGTCGGTAGGCCAGCCAGGGTGAGGGCGCATTGCAGGTGAGCGGCGGCTAGGTCGCCGTGGGCACCGACGTCATCGAGCAGGGCGATCGCCCTCCGACAATCTTCCACCGCCCCGGCCAAATCGCCCCGCTGGCCCTTCAGCCGCCCCAGCCCCACCAGCGCGTTGGCCTTAATTTGCAGGTAGTGGCCCGCGTCGGCCGCTTGAACGGCAGCATTGAACAGCAATTCAGCCCTATCGAGATCGCCGAGGTTGAGATAGGTATGGCCCAAAAGCTGCACAAAGAAGGCGTGGCGACCGCTCTGGCCCCGGCCCCGCACTTGCTCAATCACAGAGTCAGCCAGGGTTTTTGCCGTGGCCTGCTGGCCTTGATATGACCTGACTAGGGCGAGGCAGGTGGTGGCTTTGGCGGCCCAGGGCTGGTGGCGGGTGCCGGTGGCGGTGGCGATCACCTGGCTAAACCAGGTGGCGGCAGCCTCAAGGTTCCACAGATCTAAGTCATAGAGACCGAGGCTGAGCTGAGAGTCGACCACCAGCATGGTGAGGTAGTACCAGCGGTGGGTGGCGGGGTGGGGGGCTTCGGTGTGCAGGCAGCCCTGGGCGATCGCAATGGCAGTTTGCTGACGGCCGATCGCCTTCTCCAAGCGTCCCTGAATCCAGTACAGGTCGCCGAGAATATTCGCCAACTCGCTGGCGTCGGCATTCTGCGGAATGTGGTCGAGGATGGCAGTGATGGCATCGGTGACGGGCTGCACCAGGCCCATGCGGTAGAGGGTGCTGCCCAGGGGCAAAAACTGCTGCCACTGGTTGTCGCGGCTGTGCAATATCACCCGCGCTGCCGCGCCATAGTCTTTGATCGCGACGTAGTGATAGTAGGCTTCGAGCGCCTGGGTCGCATCGTCTAGGGTGCCAATCTGCTGAAGGCTGTCGCTCCAGCAGCGGGCGGCGGCCCGGTGGGCCGATTCCCACTCGGCCGATGCCCAATCAGTCGAGCCTGGAGAATTTGCGGTGAGCTGAGCGATCGCCCCAGCCCGCACCACCGGGTGCAACCCGTAGCGGCCCTGGCGACATTCCAGCAGCGATCGGTTGCGTAGGGAGGTGACAATCGCCTGGTGCCGCTGGGTGGGAATGTCGGCCATGAGGCACTGCACCGCGGCCCAAGGGATAGTCGGTACCTCCTGATAGCGGTAGACGCCCAGGCGGCAAAAGAGGCGATGGGCCTCGGGGTCGAGGGCGCGCAGGCGGTGAATCTGGCTCTCGACCAGGTTCTTTAAATCCACCGGCCCCAGCAAATCTTGACTGTGGGCCTGCCAGTAGCGGGCGAGACTGCCCTCAAAGTCGGCCTGCACCGCCCCAGCGAGAATTTCCATCGCCTTGGCGTTGCCGCCGTAGGCGCTGTGCATGGCTGCTAGAACATCTCCGTGGTCAGGAATGCATTGATGGGCAAAGTAGGTGGCCCAGGCGGCGAGTTCTAACCCTGGCAGGCGGTAGTGGGTGACGGGAATGCCGGGTTCGCAGAGGCGATCGCGGCTGGTCATCAGGGTCAGCGTTTGCCCGCGATGATCGGCCAGCACCCGCAGCAGCTCGCCGTAGCGGCGGTGGGGGGCGATAAACTGGCCCTGGGCATCGAGCGCTGGCTCCAGATTGTCGATTAATATGGCGACGTTTTGCTGGCGCAGTTGGCGGCGCAGGCGATCGAGGGTGACGCCAAACTCGCGCCCCGGTTCGACGCCAAAGTCCTGGCGCAGCCATTCTTCCACCACCCACTCCACGGGGGTAATGTCGGCGGGGTCTTTGGCCATCAGCAGTTCTAGGGTGAGATCGGCTGACTGCTGGCCCAGCAAGCGCTGGGCCAGGGTGGTTTTGCCGAGGCCCCCTTCACCCTGGATGAGAATGGTGCGGTGGCCCTGGGCAATCAGGCTGGTGAGGTGGGCGATCGCCGCCTGACGGCCCACAAAGTTGGCATTGGCTGGGGTTAAAGCAGAGGTCTCGATGGCCAGATCTATTGGCAAAGCCTGGCGCTGACCCACCGCATCTCCAAAACCAAGGGCAGCGCTGGCTCCCGACACATCAATGCCCAGCTTGAGCAGCGATCGCTTCAGGGCCGACTTCAGGGTCGATTTGGTCACCTTTTCCCCGGTCACCCGCGAGAGCAGCCGCCACATCTGGTAGGCCACATCTTTTATGTGGCCCTCGGTGTATCCGGCGGTGTTGGCAATGTCGAGATACTTATGCCCCTGCCACACCTGCCGCAAAATGGTGCGCTGCAAATCGTTCAGATGCCGTCCGGTGACGGTGAAGACAAGCCGGTCTGCCAGTTCTGCCGCATCTGATGCCATGACTGCTGGTATCCTCTTCGGCCACAACTCTAGCCGAAATTATTGTTTCTCTCATTCCTGACGGTGCCGACTTTTTCCGCCCCGGATAAATTCTGCCTTCTGCCAAAGAACCGACTCTGCCCGACTGACGCGGCCCGCTGCCGCAGCTACGGTGAACTTACCCAACCGTAGCGCATCGAGAGCGTATCAAATATGACTGCTATCACACCTCTTTCACCGTTAGTTTCTCTAGGGCCAGTTTCCTTAGGGCCAGTTTCCCCAGAATCAGTTTCTCAGGGGCCAGTTTCCCCAAAGAATGATCTGGCTGGCCCCTGGGCCTCTGATCTGAGGCCAAAGCAAGTCAGACTGCGAATTGTGGCGCTGACCCGGCGGTACTTAACGGTAGAGCATTTGGGCGATCGCCTCACCGACCTGCCCCACCAGTTCCAGCACCCCCAGCCACGCCGATGGAGCACTGTAGACTGGGCCAGCATCGCCCCCAATCAAATCAGCGGCATTCCGCTCGACACCTTCTGCGCCATTCTGCTGGGCACCATCAACACCGAAGCCCCCATTCGCGGCTATACCCAGGCCAGCCGCCAATACCTAGGGCAGTTTTACCCTCAAATGGCTCAGTTTGTGGGGGGCACCGTAGATGCCGCCGGGCAGGTGATGACGCCAGGGCTTTGGGAACGAGAGGAAAAGCGCCATACCCCTGTCCTCACCAGCCTTTACCATCGCCTCTCTGGAGAACGCCCCCCGACGGAGCCGCACCGGGCGCGCCCCTACAGCCCCGGTGACGATCTGCGCGCCGACCTCTACCGCCACGGGCTACACCGCATCGCCACCGAGTACGGAGCCGCCTGCCTCTACCTGTGGATGATGGCCTACACCACCGGCCCCCTCCAGGCCGTGCTGGGCGAATTACTCACCGACGAAATCAACCACATGACCAAGTTTTGGGGCTTTGGCCGCTGGGCCTACCCCGACACCAGCCTGGGAATGATTGCGGGTACGCTGACCCAGGCGCTGGTGAAAAAGTGGCAACAGCCCACCCTCCAGGGCAGCCTGCTCCACACCCTGCGCCGCATGACCGCTGAGCTGGCCTGGGGCCAGTGGGGCACCCGTCACCGACTCACCTTGCTCTACACCTTCGACCAGGTGATGCGGGTGCTGTGCCGGTGGGATCGCTCGCTAACGCCCGCCTACTTAACAGAATTATTCGGCCCCAACCCCAACCGGGCCTAGGGGGCACTCGCGGCCTGAAACCTCAGCAGATTTCCCAGAATCGTCCTTGGGGCTGCAATGCACCGAGGGGATACTGATCCCCCCTGCCCCCCTTGGTAAGGAGAGTACGTGAGGGATCTGTTACGACCAGGATGTGGGGGAATCTGCTGTATGAACCCCGTCCACCCAAAGACGTTTAAGGAGCACCCAACCATGATTCAACCCATCAATTATTCAACCTTGCCCGCAGATTTGCACCCCGAAACCCTCCCCGCCCATGTGGCGGTGATTATGGATGGCAACGGGCGCTGGGCTAGCCAACGGGGGCTGCCCAGGGTGGCGGGCCACCGCCAGGGGGCCAAAACCGTCAAAGAACTGCTGCGCTGCTGCAAAGACTGGGGCATTCCCGCGCTGACGGTCTACGCCTTTTCGACCGAGAACTGGCAGCGCCCGATGGCAGAAGTCACCTTTCTGCTGCGCCTGTTTGATCGGCTGCTGCGCCGCGAACTGGCCGAGATGCAGAGCCAGGGAGTGAGAATACAGTTTTTGGGTGACCTGTCGCACCTGCCGGAGCGTCTGCAAGATCTGATGCAGGAGGCCACGGTTGCAACCAGCCGCAACCAGCGGGTGCGGTTTAACGTGGCAGTCAACTATGGTGGGCGGCAAGAACTGGTGAATGCGGCTAGAGCGATCGCCCAGCAGGTGGTCAGCGGCACCCTCTCCCTCGACGGCGTGAATGAAACCGCCCTGGCCTGCGCCCTCCAAACCCATCCCCTGCCCGACCCCGATCTGCTGATTCGCACCAGCGGCGAGCAGCGCCTGAGCAACTTTTTGCCCTGGCAGCTGGCCTACACCGAGCTGTACTTCACCCAAATACACTGGCCAGAGTTTGATCGCGCGGCGTTTTACCAGGCCCTGCGGTGGTATCAGGGGCGGCAGCGCCGGTTTGGTGGGCTGGCCGCACTGCAATCTCAGGAACAGGGGCTAGGGGCATGCTCTAGAGGGCTCTAAAGGCGGGCTCTAAAGGCGATCACGCCAGCTAACCCGATCACTCCAGCGACCACAAATTTGGCTGCTTGCACAGGTGCCGTCCTTTCTAGATATGACTAGTGGTCTGTCAAACTTTAATTTGTAGGTTGGGTAGAGCGCCAGCGGAACCCAACAAAGGCTTACCGCTGTTGGGTTTTCTCCGCTGGAGACGCTACGCGAACACTCCGTTGCACCCAACCTACCGATCCCCGTTTTTTAGCTTTGACAGAACACTAGGTAAACCATACCTAAAGACGTCAGCGGTGAGCTATGGGTTGCCTAACCCAAGGGAACCTAGGCTGGTATCCCCTTGTTTGCCCCTCGGCGAACTGTACTCCTAAGCTGCCGCCGCCAGGGTGGGGTAGTCGGTATACCCCTCGGCCCCGCCGCCATAAAAGGTGTCGGGGTTGGGCTCGTTTAGCGGCGCTTTTTTCGCAAATCGCTCGGGCAGGTCGGGGTTGGCGATAAACAGCTTGCCGTAGGAGACTAGGTCGGCGTCGCCGCTGGCGATCGCCTGATTTCCCGCCGCCTGGTCATAGTCCCAGTTCACCATCAGCAGGCCGTCGTAGAGCGAGCGAAACTCTTTGGTGGGGATGGGGGTGCCACCGTAGCGCAGGTCGGCCTCGCTGGGTTCGAGCAGGTGCAGGTAGGCCAGGTTGAACGGGTTGAGCGCCTGAATGGCGTAGCCAAAGGTGGCCCTGGGGTCAGAGTCAGTCATATCGTTGAAGGTGGCGCTGGGCGAGAGGCGCACGCCGACGCGATCGCCCCCCCACACCTCCACCACGGCTTCAGTCACCTCTAGCAGCAGCCGGGCGCGGTTCTCGACCGGGCCACCGTAGGCATCGGTGCGGTGGTTAGTGCCGTCGCGCAAAAACTGGTCGAGCAGGTAGCCGTTGGCCCCGTGTACCTCTACACCGTCAAAGCCTGCCTCTAAGGCATTTTTAGCGGCCTGGCGATACTGGTCAACAATGCCGGGAATTTCATCTAGCTCTAGCGCCCTGGGGGTGACAAAGCGCTGCATGCCCTCGTAGGTCATGGCAGCGCCCTTGGGCTGAAGGGCGCTGGGGGCCACTGGCGTGGCCCCATCGGGCTGAAGCGACGGGTGCGAAATACGGCCCACATGCCACAGCTGCAAGAAAATGAGGCCGCCCTTGGCATGGACGGCCTGGGTGATTGGCTGCCACCCGGCGATCTGCTCAGCGCTATGGATGCCGGGGGTAGCGGCGTAGCCCATGCCCTGGGGCGAGATCTGGCTGGCCTCGGTGATAATCAGCGCCGCCGAGGCTCGCTGCTCGTAGTAGGTCACATTCAGCGGCTGGGGCACGTTGCCTTCCCCGGCGCGGTTGCGGGTGAGCGGGGCCATGACAATGCGGTTGGGCAACTCGTAGGCACCGAGCTTGATTGGGGTAAACAGGTTGTTCTCAGTAGACATGGGGGTTTCCTTATGGATAGCTGGAGCAGGGGATTTTGCCGAACGGTACAGGCAGGCGAGGGCAAACGGCGTTTGCCCTGGGGGGAACTGAGGCTAGAGAAGGTTTAAAGAACGACATGAATTGGGCGAGGGCGAACAACCGTTCGCCCCTACGAGGCACCCAACTTAGGCCCCTCCGCCTTTAGCTCAGAAACGGCTCGACGGCTTTAGAGAGGGTGGCCTGAGACACGGCCCCCACCACCTGCTCCATTTTTTCGCCATTCATAAACACCATCAGGGTGGGAATGCTGCGAATGCCGTAGTGGGAGGCAATGCCCGGCTGCTCGTCGGTATTGACCTTGACCACCTTGAGCTGGCCGTCGTACTGCTGGGCCACTTCATCGACCACGCGGGCCACCAGGCGGCAGGGGCCACACCACGGTGCCCAAAAATCGACCAGCACGGGCACATCGCTTTTTAGCACTTCAGCCTGAAACGTCTCTTGAGTAATACTTGCAACTGCGGACATTTGACACCTCCGCCGATTGGGCGAATTTCGTTAATTCGAAAAAGTCGAACAATCAAACTATAGCGCCTACCGTGGCATAATGCAACTATGCGACCCATTCCCCATCCCAACTGCCAAGACATTGCCCTAGAGGGAGTTTTATACGCCCTGGGCGACCCCGTGCGGCTCGAAATTGTGCAGCGACTGGCGGCTAACCACGAGCTGTCTTGCTCTGATTTAGATTTGGGGGTGGCGAAGTCAACCCTCTCTCACCACTTCAAAATTTTGCGCGAAGCGGGGGTGTTGTACTGCCGCAAGCAGGGCACCCAGCACATGAATTCTTTGCGCCGCGACGATCTAGAGGCGGCGTTTCCCGGCCTGCTCGATACTATTTTGCAGGCCGCTCAGGGCATCAAGGGCGATCGCTGAACAAACTACCGTGCTCCGGGTAACACCAAATCCTGTCTGTACACCCCCGATTCGTAGGGGCATTGCGGTGCAATGCTCCCTACCAGGTATCGGTTTCGAATCGGGGTTTTGTGAGTCGGATTTGGTATAAGTCCTGTTCCTAGGCTTTAGCTTCCCAGGTTTCTAGGCTGACCGTTTCGCCCCTGGGCCGGCGGATACTATCCACGATTTTTTTGATAAAGCTGGCGGTGGGTACGGCCAGCAGCAGCCCCAGAAACCCGCCAAACTTTGCCCCCACCAGCAGCACCAAAACAATAATTGCCGGATTTAGCCCGGTGATACCGCCCATCAGGCGCGGAGCCACCAAATTATCGTTAATCTGCCCCAGCACAGCCGCTACACCCAGCACCTTTAAGGCCAGCCAAACGTTTTGAAAGGCCAGCAGGGTGCTGATTCCCACCACCGCCACCGTGCCGCCAAAGGGAATGATGCTCACCAGGCCAATCGCTAGGCCAAACAGCAGACCAAAGGGCACATTGAGCAAAATCAGGGCGGTTGACTGAGCCACGGCCAAGATCAGGGCGAGGGTAGCCTGCCCGGTAAAGTAGCCTTTAAAGCTCGGCCTGAGGGAGTCGCGAATTCGCGCTTGCCAGAGGGTGGGAAACCAGCTGAGCAGACCTTCCCACAGCGGATCGCCATTGATCACCAGCAGAATGGCCAGGACAGCGGTAATCAGCAGGTTGAGGACGCTGTCGACGGTGCTCAGCGTGACGCTAATGGCTTGGGTGGTGGTGGCTTGCAGGGCGTTAGTGAGCTGATTGGCGGCTTCTACCGTGAGCTGATCGAGGTTGACGGGCAGGTTTTGAAAGACGGTTCGATCTTCTAGCAGCAGGAGCTGGGTTTTGGCGCGATCAATCCATCCCGGCAGTCGTTCGGCAAAGTCGTTGAGCTGCTGCCACACCTGTGGCCCTAAAAAGGTGCCCAAAACCGTAGTCATCACAACGGCCAGCAGTACCGCCAGGGCTACGGCCAAACTTCGGGCTAGGCCTCGGTTTTCTAGCCAGTCGATGGGGGCGTCGAGCAGAAAGGCGATCAGGCTGGCGGTGATGACAATGCTGGGGATGGGTTGCAAACCTTCCCCCAGCCGATATAGCACCCAGCCGTTGAGGCAAATTAGGGGGAAGGCTAGGGCTGCGATCGCCCACCCAGGCAGCTTAGAAAACGAGACCATAACTATTGCCCTAGCGCCGAAACATCCAAATCGCTCAGCGGGGCGAGAAAGCCCCGCAATCGCTGGACAATTTTAGCCACACCACCCGCTACATTCGACTCAACATTGAGGGGCAGCACCGGATCGTGCAGCGACAGCCGCAGCAAAAACCAGCCATTCTCCTCCGCTGACTGGCAAGCCACGCGTACCCCCTCATAGTTGTTGGGCACCACCGCCCAGTCGGGCTGGGTAGCGACAAAGGCTTGCAGCTGCTCAATCACCCCGCTGCCGCAGGTCTTGAAGTCTGGGGATTGAATCTTGAGGCGAAATTCTTCGCTTTCCTGGGGTGCTTGCAGGGCGGCAATCAAGTCGGTGAGCTGTTTGCCGGACAGGCGGGTTTTGGCCAGCTT
>JBBSLR010000072.1:0-9170 GCA_038255045.1 Phormidesmidales cyanobacterium | reverse complement strand
CCTGTGTGCTGCTGGTGCTGGCATTGGTTTTGATCAAGCGGCGGCCTCGGTGGGCGGCAGGGGCGATCGCCCTGGCTCTCATTCTTCTACTGGTGAGCTGCAATAACTGGGTGGCCACGGGGGTGATGCGATCGCTGGTGTGGCGCTACCCCGACAGCCTAGATCTGCCCGAGGCGGAGGCGATCGTGGTGCTGGGGGGGGCGATTCGGCCCCAGCTGCCGCCGCGCCCTTGGATTGAGGTGGCCGAGGAGGGCGATCGGGTGCTGCACGGGGCGCGGCTGTATTTGGCGGGCAAAGCACCGCTGCTGGTGTTTAGCGGCGGGCGCATTACCTGGGGCCAGGGCCAGACTCGCTCTGAGGCGGCAGACATGGCGGCGCTGGCCGAGGCGCTGGGGGTGCCAGCCAGCGCTATTTTGCTGGAGCCAGCTTCGCTCAACACCTTTGAGAATGCGGCCTATACCAAGGCCCTGCTGGCGGAGCGGGGGATTGAGCAAATTTTGCTGGTGACCTCGGCCCTGCACATGCCGCGATCGCTGGCGATTTTCACCAAGCAGGGCTTCAGGGCGACCCCAGCCCCCACCGACTTTCACGTGGTGCGCGACCCCCTCAACCTAGACAGCAACACCTGGCAGGGCCGCACCCTCGGCCTGGTGCCCCAAACCGAAAACCTGCACTACCTCACCCGCGCCCTGAAGGAGTACGTCGGTATCGTGATTTACTGGCTGAGGGGCTGGCTTTAGGGGACAGATTTCTGCCACCAGATGGGTGTCTATTCTCCTACCGGCTGGTACGGTTTGGCTGTTTGCTGCGTTGACGCTCTAAATACTAATACTAAATCCTGCTTGTCTACCCCTGATTCAACCGGGCGCAGGCGATGCCCCCCTACGGTTTGGCGTTTTGGGAATCGGGGTTATGGGATTCGGATCTGGTATAAATCCTGTTTGGTTGCCCCCGGTTCCTCTGGGCCAAGGCGCTAAAGCCTACAGCTAGGCTGCGCCAACGCCCCTACGGTTTATCCTTTTGGGAATCGAGGTGATGTGATTCGGATTTGGTACAAGTCTAGATCGGAGCTGTAGTTTTCCCACGGGCAGAACTTCGCTTCTAGACTTGGATGAAGTTTATATTTACTCTTTTCTATGTCTTATTTAGCTACCCCGGCGCTTCACCAGCAGACCTACTCCCTTGACCACGCCGCCTGGGTTGACCTGCTGGCCACCACCGACAATCTGCTGATCATCCAAGACCTGGATGGGGTCTGCATGGAGCTGGTCAAAGACCCGCTAGATCGGGCGATTGAGCTAGATTACGTCAAAGCCACCCAGGCCTTTGAGGGGCATTTCTACGTGCTCACCAATGGTGAGCACACCGGCAAGCGGGGCGTAAACGGCATTATCGAACGCGCCCTGGGGGGAGCCGACCTGGCCCAGGCGGGGCGCTACTACCTGCCGGGGCTGGCGGCGGGGGGGGTGCAGTGGCAAACCCGCGTCGGCGAGGTGAGCCATCCGGGGGTGAGTGAGGCGGAGCTGGCATTTTTGGCGGCGGTGCCTGAGCAACTGGGCGCCCACCTGCGGCAATTCTTGCAGCGGCGGCTGAGGGATAGTGATGGCTTCAACCTGGAGCAGGCCATTCAGGCCACGGTTTTAGACAATATTGCTTCGCCGACGGCCAACCTCAACACCCTTCACAACTTGCTTCATCACCAGCGAGAGGTGTATACCGATCTCCAGTACGCAATGCAGACGCTGGTGGACGATCTGCTGCGCGATGCCGCCCGCCAAGGGCTAAGGGAATCGTTCTTTGTCCACTACGCGCCCAACCACGGGAGCGGCCCCGACGGCAAAGAGATTATCTGGTTTGGCCAGGGCGACGAGTCGGGCACCACCGACTTTCAGTTCATGCTGCGGGGGGCAATCAAAGAGGCGGGGGTGCTGGCCCTCTTAAACCGCTACTACGCCGCCAGAACGGGAGAATTTCCCCTGGGTGAAGACTTTAGCGTGCGCCAGGCGCCCCACAGCCACGCCGAGCTGCTAAAGCTGGTCGGGCAGAACTTTGACCCGGCGCTGATGCCTACCCTGGTGGGCGTGGGCGACACGGTGACCAGCGTGGTGGTGACCGAAGACGGTGAGCCAGTGGCGAAGCGGGGGGGCAGCGATCGCAACTTTCTGCACCTGATCCAGGCCATTGGCCAGCAGTTTGACCGGGGCAATGTGGTCACCTACATCGACAGCAGCGGTGGCGAGCTCAAAAACCGCCAGGCCCTGAAGCTCGAAGACCACAACGGCAAAACCATCGTCACCCAAGGCCCCGGCGACGCCCGCGATAGGGACGATCCCTTGACCCTCAACCTGGTGTTTCCGGGCGGCTATCGCCAGTACTGCGAGGCCTTTCAAACCGCTGCGGCGCGCCGCAGCGCGAGTTAGCCCCGCAGCGTCCTGAGCATTCTCCCCGGCCCGGCCCCACTACACTGAATAACGGTACAGGGGCAAACGGTCTATGTGCCGGTCTATTCTGAAATTTTTGACTCTGATTCAAACCGCGCTTTTCAGCTCACAACCATCCTCAGCCTGCGGAATACCGATCTGGAGCAGGCAATTGTGGTGAATGTGATCGACTACTACAACTCGGGGGGCGATCGCGTCATTGCCTACCTCGACCAGCCGATTCAGCTTGGCCCCCTAGCCTCCACAGAAGTCGTGGTAGATCGCACCAATATCACCGGCGGCGTCGGGGCTAACTTCATAGTTGAATGGCAATCTGCCGCCCCCGTCAGCGCCCCGATCATCGAAGCGGTAATGATTAGCACCGCCTCTCAGCAGGGCATGTCCTTCACCAGCCCAGGCCGCGTCATCGCGACCTTTCCCCCAGACTAGATCACCGCCTAACCCCCACCCATCCACCCCCTATCCATCCACTCATCCACCCACCCACTCCCCATGGCCACCATTCACCCATCCACCGACTTCCGCTCCGACACCGTCACCTGGCCCACCCCGGCCATGGTCGAGGCCATGGCCACCGCCGAGCTGGGCGATGATGTCTACGGCGAAGACCCCACCGTCAACGAGCTAGAAACCCTGGCCGCCAGTCTGCTGGGCAAAGCAGCGGGGCTATTTGTCACCAGCGGCACCCAGGGCAACCTGATTGCCGCCCTCACCCACGCTCAGCGGGGCGACGAGGCCATTCTCGGCGAAGACGCCCACACCTTTTGCTGGGAGGCCGGGGGCATTGCCGTGCTGGGCGGCATTACCACCCGCCCGCTGCCCACCGACAGCCGGGGCCGCATGGCCGTAGATCAGATCAAAACAGCGATTCGGCCTGACAACCCGCACCTGCCCCACAGCCGCCTGATTTTGCTAGAGAACAGCTCCGCCGGCAACCATGGCGCTGCGATCGCGCCAGACTACTTCGCGGCAGTGAGCGCTGTAGCCCAGGCCCACGAGCTCAAGATTCATCTAGACGGGGCGCGGCTGTTCAACGCGGCAACGGCTCTGGGCATCGATCCCACCGCCATCACTACCCAGGTGGATTCGGTCAGTGTCTGCCTCAGCAAAGGGCTCTGCGCCCCAGTCGGCTCCCTGCTGGTGGGCAGCGAAGCCTTCATTCACCAGGCCCGTCGCCACCGCAAGCTGCTGGGCGGCGGCATGCGCCAGGCCGGGGGGCTGGCAGCGGCAGGCATTATCGCCCTCAAGACCATGACCCAGCGGCTGCAAGCCGACCACGACAACGCTCAGGCTCTAGCTCAGGGGCTGGCTACCATCCCCGGCATCGCAATCGACCCCCAGGTGGTAGAAACCAACATGGTGTTTTTTGATCTAGCGGAGAACCTAGACCTGGCCCCCGAAGAGCTGATCAAAACCCTCAAGATTGATTACGGCCTGTACATTGGTGGCTACGGCGATCGCACCCTGCGCGCCGTCACCCACTACTGGATTGAGCCATCCCAGGTCGAGCGATTGATAGACGCCATTCGCTCCACCGTGACCGGTTAGGCCGTAGGGGGGCAACAGCGTGCCCACCCACCTCATTCACCCACCCGCCTCATCCACCCAACCCTCTCCCCATTGCGCTACACCCCACACCTGGATACACTTAGCCCATTCATCTGACCCCATTTTTGCTAATGCTATGGAATGGCATGTGACCGATGCCCAGAGCCTGCGAGTCATTGACTCCGACATTGGCGATCACAGCTTCTCGCCGTCGGAGTACGAAATCGTGCGCCGGGTGATCTACGCCACCGCCGACTTCGACTTTAAAGATCACATCCATTTCTCTGACCAGGCGCTGCAATCGGGGGCAGCCGCCCTAGCCGCCCGCACCACCATCATTGTGGATGTACCGATGGTGCAGGTGGGCATCACCCCCGGTATTCAGCACACCTTTGCCAACCCGGTCTATTGCAGCATGGATGCCCTGACCCGGCCCCAAAAGGGTAAAAGCCAGGCCTCATGGGGGGTAGAAACCTTGGCCCAGCGCTACCCCGAGGGCATTTTTGTGATCGGCGCCTCTGAGGCGGCCCTGACCACTCTGGTAGATTTGATTGAGGCTGAGAAGGTGCGCCCCGCCCTGGTGGTGGCGACCCCAGCTGGGTTTATTGACACCGCCGTGGTTAAAGACCGCCTGCAAGACACCATGGTGCCCCACGTGCGCATTGACGGTCGCAAGGGCAGTGCCGTCGTCGCCGCCGCCATTGTCAACGGGCTGGTTGACCTGTCGTGGCAAGCCTACGGCAAAGACAGCGCCTAGAACGTCGGTATGTGTGGCTCTAGCAGTCGCGGTTTTCAATGCGGCCATCGGGCATGGTGGTGTTACAAAACCGCACCATGCTGCGGTTGGTACCGCGCAGGTTGGCCCCATCCAGGTTGGCCCCCTCCAGGTTGGCGGTACCGAGAATGACGCTGAGCATCACCGCGCCGCTGAGATTGGCGTTAGACAGGTCGGCGTTGTCGAGGTTGGCCTGGGTCATTTCAACGTTAGATAGGTCGGCCCCAGAGAGATTTGCGCCGGGTAGGTTAGCCCCGTTCATTTGGGCATTGGCCAAAATGGCTCCGCTCAGGTTAGCCCCTGCCATTTCGGTCAGCATGAGGTTGGTTTTGCTCAGGTCGGCCCCGGCCAGGTTGGCCCCGGTCAGCACCGCAATTTTGAGGTTGGCACCGTGCAGGTCGGTGTTGCTCAGCTCAGCATCGTTGAGAATGCACACCTGGCACTTTTTGGTGTCGAGCAGCTTTTGCACATCGTCGGGGATGGCGGCTTCGGCGGGGGCCAGGCCCACAGTCCACAGCATCAGGGCGATCACCAGCATGGCCAGTAGACGTTTCATAGTCTGCAAAAATCCTGTCTTGAGAAGTTGGGTCTTGGCTATTCTCCCACTCACTGTTCTCCAACTCAATGGAGTAACCCGAAAGGTGAAGCAACCCGAAAGGTCAACCCTAGGCCGCTAAAGCCAGTCTTGATGGGGCAGTTGGCCGAGCCAAAATGCCTTGGGGTCAGGGTTGCGGCGGCAGGGGGGCCAGTAGCGCAGGGCGTCAGTCTTGAGGTTGGGGGGTGGCAGGGGCAGGTCTTGGGCCAGGCACAGATGGGCGATCACCCGCTCAAACCCAGGCCCATGGCCCTCACTTGGTTCTATTGAACCCGCGACCCCGTGGGCCAGCTCGTGGGCCACCAGCCCCGACCAGTCGGCGGGCACAATGCGGCCTGGGTCAACCATCAGGGTAATCGGAGCGGGGCGGCGGTTGCAAAACCCGTCAACCCCCGCCTGGGGCGCAATCGGGGCGGCAAAAATCTGCACTTGAGGCCGCTGGGCTGGTTCAAAGCAACCTAGCAGATCTTCTAGAATGCCGTTCAGCCGTTGGTTGACCCGGTGAATGTGTTGCCCGATCCAGAGCAGGGCTACCCCCGGCGGGTCGGCCACCTCGGCTAGGCTAACCCACTCGGGCTGCACGGCTAGGTCTCGGAGCACCCCCATATATTGCGCGCCTCGGAGAGCTAAATCGGTGGCTGGCTGCGGAGACTGCCGCCAAAAATCAGCCTGGGTGAGGGCGGTTAGGTGGCAATTGTGGGAAGCAGGGGGGCGATCGCCATCCATACATTGGGCTGCCCGCCTGGGGCAAGTGCAGTGAACAAAATTTTCCCACACTTTTTCCCACATTATCTCTACGATTGGTCACCGACGAACACTCTAATGGCAATATTTTCGCTAGGGTGGGCACAATGGATCAAACATCTACGCCAAGTCCAGTTTGAGATCTGTAGTTTTTCTACAGGCAGACCCCCACTTCTCGGCTGGCATGAGGTTTACTGCCGGTGTTTTGCCTGATTCGCTCAGGTTCTAGCCGCTCTCATGCTGAGCATCACCCTGTTCGCAGGGCTTTTTCGGGTCGGCTCAAGCGATAAGTCTTGTCAGTATTGACGGTTTGCAGCACATATTTTTCCTCAGTCAACGGGTCGAAGTTATATATTTAATAAAGAACCTTAGATAAAGCGCAGCATTCACTCCTCAGATTCATGGTTGTCACCCCTAGACTCAGCTCCATTGGCCAGCGCCCCCGCACCGGGGATGCCGAATCGCTGAGGAAAATTTTTACCGCCGTAGACGCAACCAGCTGCCCCCACACCTACAACTTTCACATGCACACCGCTTGCTCCGACGGCAAGCTTGCCCCCGCCGCCCTGATGGAGCAGGTGGTGGAGATCGGCCTACAGGCCTTTGCCATCACCGACCACCACACCGTCAGGGGCTACCGTCAGGCCAAAGCCTGGCTAGAAGACTGGCAGTGGCGCAACCCCACCTCCCTCCGCCGCCGCCGGCAGGGGGGGGCCGTTCCCCGGCTGTTTACCGGCGTAGAGATCACGTCGATCTTGGCTGAAACCGAGGTGCATATCTTAGGCTACGGCTTTTCGCCTGGTCACAGCGCCATAGCGCCTTACCTCCAGGGCTATGCGCCCCGGGGCGATGACAAACTGGCCGCCGCTGTGATTCCGGCGATTCAGGCGGCGGGGGGCATTGCGGTGCTGGCTCACCCCGCCCGCTACCGGGCCTCGGCCCAGGGTCTAGTGCCCGTTGCGGCTGAGTTGGGTATCGACGGAGTTGAAACCTACTACGCCTACTCGAACCCCGAAGATTGGACCCCCTGCCCCCGCCATACCCCTACGGTGGAGCAGCTGGCTAGAGACTATGGGCTACTGACCACCTGCGGTACTGATACCCACGGGGCCAGCCTGCTGCGGCGACTATAGGTTGCTATGGTTGCCTACTCCACTCTCAAGCGCGTGCTCGAGCACGATATCAGACAGCAAGAGGCCCGCTACGGCCTGATCAATGAGGCTTTGCACAGCCGCGTCTGGCTTTACCCTCAGCCCACCGAGCGAGTGTGTCTGCTTTTCCATGGCTTTACCGCTGGCCCTCACCAGATGGCATCCCTTGGTCAGCACTTTTACCGCGCTGGGTGCAACGTGGTAGCCCCGCTGCTGCCTGGTCACGGCCGCGCCGGAACCTGGGATAAAGCCAACCCGCCGCCGCTGCCCACTGACCCTGAGACTTACCAAAAATTTGGCACCCAGTGGCTCAACCTGGCTAGCCAGTTAGGGCGGCGGGTGACCGTGGCGGGGCTATCGGGTGGCGGCACCCTGGCCGGGTGGCTGGCCCTAGAGAAATCTGCCCAGGTAGATCGCGCCGTGCTCTGTGCCCCCTACCTAAGCGGCAGCAGCAAGGTGATTGACCTATTTGTCAAAAAAGTAGACACCTACTTTGCCTGGGCCGCCCCCGACGGTCGGGCAGACCCAACGCCGGCCCTGGGCTACGGCGGCTTTGCCACCCCGGCCCTGCGGGCGGTGCTAGAGCTAGGGCAGTATTGCCAGCAGCGGGTCAAGCAGGCTCCGGTGGCCCCCACCTTCACGATCTCTAGCGAGAGCGATCGCGCGGTGAGCAACACCGACCACCAGCATTTCTTCACGGCGGCCCTCCAGCACCAGTCGATCAGCTGGCACATTCTGTTCAACCGGGTGCTCGACATTCCCCACACGATGATGACCGAGCTAGAGGGCAACCGCTACCAGCACCTGCTTAACGTGCTCATTCAGGCCTTTGTGGAGAGCGATCTGACCTGGGCCGAGGTCGAAGAAATCGCCTACCGCATGACCCAAAACCGCACCTTTAATGCCGTGGTGGCAGACCTGGGCTGGCAGGCCAAGTGCTCACCCGCGATGCCTGCCATGATCACCATGGTAGATAAGTGGGCGATCGCGGTGAAGCGCGGCGTAGGCGGCAGGTCAAGGCTGCCGCGCGATCGCTAGCTACCGCCGAAACACAAACAAATTACCCGTAGCCCCGCGCCCAAACCGCAGGTCTTCATCCAGGTACGAGGTGATCCACAGGGCCTCTTGCCGGAGAAACTCCAGCACCGGCACGGTGATCTGGGGCAGGTGCAGCCCAGTGATGCCGAGCAGGCGGGTGGCCTGTACGCTAATGGCCCCAAAGCTGTCCCGGGCGCTCTCGCCTTCGTCGTAGGGTTGCCATATGCCCTGCACGGTGGCAGTGAGTTCGCCATAGAAAGGGATCGACAGCACCGCGCCGTTTTCGGTGCCGATGGCCGAGCCGTTGCCCTCGGGGCCATTCAGCCGCTGCCACACCCGCTGAATGCCGACGGGCAGCGGCCACTGGCGGTTGATGCGGCGGGTAACCACCGTGCCCCGCGAGGCGTAGACCATGGCCCAAGACCCCAGCAGCATCGGCCAGTGCTCGGGCCGCAGGGGCTGGTCGATGGGGGTGAGCGACTCTAGTTCGCAGATCATCTGGTCGATGGCGGGGTGTTCACCGGGCAAAATCGCCTCTTCTGTTTCTAAAGCGTCGATCTGCTGGAGCAGCTGATTTTTAAGCTGGGTGCGGCGGGTATAAAGAGGCGTCATGGCAGCAGGAAAATGAAGGGAATGGCCTGATTTGCCTCTGTCCATTGAGGTGAACCATTGAGGCGCATGGGGGCCTAGAGTTTTAGGATACCCTCGCCGAGCCGTACCAAGTCCAGTTCGGGATCTAGAGTTTTCCTCAAGCAGGCGGCCACTGCGGGACTTAAATGCAGTTTACATCGGCTTCTCTAGGGGCAGGGGCACGCCGCGAATGGAGCAGTCGAGCAGCTCCATGGGGTGAAACAGGGGAATAGATTTCTCCTGCTTTT
>JBBSLR010000071.1:0-9315 GCA_038255045.1 Phormidesmidales cyanobacterium | reverse complement strand
TGACCGCACAATCTGCCATTGTCCAATCTCAGCTTTACGATCGCGACCTAGCTCTCTGGTACGCCGAAGTCGTCGCTCAACTCAAGGCAGGCGACCTAGCCAGCGTAGATTTAGACCATTTGATTGAGGAGATTGAAGGCTTGGCTGCCCGCGATCGCCGTGAACTCAAAACCCGCCTCAAAATACTCCTAGCCCATCTGCTCAAGCGCACCTACGTCCCCCTGCCCGAAAACTATCGCGGTTGGGAAAACACCATCGACGAACAGCGGGAGCAGCTCCAAGACCTGCTGGATCAATCCCCAAGCCTAAAGACCTACTTCGAGGCTGTCTTGGCCGAGAGCTGGCAACGCGCCCTCAAGCAAGTGCAGAATGATTACTCTTCAGTGGATTTTCCTGTCGCATGGCCCGCTGACTCTAGCCCCGCAGCCATCCTGACGGGGGAGCTGTGGGAGTTGTAGCAGACCCTCAAAATCAACTGAGGAAGATATTTCTTTGCCAGTGTAGGCCAAGGGCTGAATCATAGCTGAGGGTCTTCTAGCAAAATAGCGAGGGACTTGGCCACGGCCATCAGGCGAGTATCGACCGTTGCCAGCAGGCGCTTTTCCCGTAGGGCAAGCTCAAGATAGGCAGCATCGTAAGCGGCTAGATTATATTGGCGTCCCAGGGTCAAAATAGCGTTAGAAACCTCGCGATCATAGGTAGGCTTTACCAACACAGGTAGCCGACGCAAAAAGGCCATAGCGGCCTGGGTGTCTTCTGGTGCGTTGCGCTGGCGGCGCTCACTAACAAGCAGAACATTCACCAGTTCTAGCCACCAAATATCGGGTACCAGCAGTTGATAGTTGGCGGAGATGAGAAGGGATGCCAACAACTCGACGTAGGCATTCTCTTCATCCTGCATACACCAGCTAATGGCTACAGAACAGTCCAAAACAAGCTGTATCAAAAGCGTCGCCCTTCTTCTCTGGCAGCCTGCAAAGGCATGCCTAGGGTCAGGCGCTGTTTTAGCTGTTTGAGGCCAGCAAAGACCTGTTCAAGGTCTTGCTGTTCCATTGTCGAACGCACCCCAGAAGACTCAACGGGCTGCCCCATTTTGCGAGCGTGGTCTTCGATTTGCTGCTGCATAAGCGCAGCCTTTTGAGACGAGAGGTCATTCGCTGGGCTGGGTAGGGTGGCAGCGACCACGGCTTGCTCTAGCAGACGTCTGGCTTCCTCTTCTAAGGAGTGACCATGGGCCTGGGCAAGGCTGGCTAATCGCTGGAGCACATCCTCTGTCACGTTTGGAATGAGTACATTAGCCATAGGATTCCAGCGTTTAGAGAACGAAATAACATCATTCTAGGCAGTTAAGAGACGCTCAAGCATCCAGTTCAAGCAGGGATCGCCTCGACTGGAGGAGCTTTGTGATTGCCCTGTCGACTTTTCAAACGTCCTTTCAGCCCCCGTTCAACTCCTCCACCTTTGCCTTCACCGCCTGAATATCTTGCCACATCAGCCACTTGGGGCTGCCCTTGTCGCGCGACTGGTTGCGCAGTAGGTAGGCGGGGTGAAAGATCGGCATGCACAGCCGCCCTTCCCACTCCATCCACTGGCCGCGCACTTTGCTAATGCCCTGCTTCACCCCCAGCAGCGACTTGAGCGCCGTCGCCCCGGTGAGAAGAATGATTTTAGGATCCACCAGGCGAATTTGCTCCAGCAGGTAGCCTTTGCAGGCATTGACCTCAACGGTGGTGGGCACGCGGTTTTCGGGCGGGCGGCACTTGACGATGTTGCAGATGTAGACATCTTTCTCGGTGTCAAAGCGCACCGACTCAAGAATTTTTTCGAGCAGTTGCCCCGACTTACCCACAAAGGGCAACCCCTGTTCATCCTCCTGCTGCCCCGGCCCTTCGCCGATGATCAAAACCGGAGCAGTGGGGCTGCCCCGGCTGACGACGACATTGGTGCGGGTTGCGGCTAGACTACAGCGCTGGCAGCCGCGGCAGTGGGTGCCCAGGGTGACCAAGTCGGGGTAAATGCCGGGCACGATAGGCACTGCCCCGTCGGTGGGGATAGCCTCAAAATTGACGCTGCTGGGGTCTGCGCCTGGGTCGCCACCGGCGTTAAACAGGCTAAATTGCTCGTCGGCCATGGCTTTTTGGGGCTGCAGGTTCGGCCCTATTGTAAAGGGTCTTGGCCCGCCGTGCCGGTAGCAGCGGCGGCGGTATCAAAGCTAGTCGTGGCGGGCAAGCTGGGCTTGGGCCACTGCGACTATCGCCCGATTGCGAGCAGCAGGGTGGCTTGATCTCCCGGATAGGAAGCTTTTTGACCATCGCGCCCGTTCAGTCTAGGCATCGGGCAAAAACATTAGCGTTGTATAGTAGAAAACTAGCCGAATTCTGTTCATTGTCCAGGAGTCTCACCCTTGACTTTCTCCGCCGAAGATTTTGCCAAAGCCCTTGAGGCCCACGACTACGACTTTCAGGTGGGCAGCACCGTGCGGGGCACCGTGATTTCCTTTGCCAACGACGGGGCCACGGTTGATATTGGCGGTAAGTCGTCAGCCTTTTTGCCCATTCGCGAGGCAGCGGTGCGGGCGGTGTCTTCCTTTGAGGGCATTTTAGAACCCGGCGTTGAATACTCGTTTCAGGTGATTCGCGACCAGGATGCCGACGGCCAGGTGCTGCTCTCTATCCGCAAGCTTCAGCTTCAGCGGCTGTGGGAGAAGCTGGCCCAGCAGGCAGAGGAAAGTGCTGTCTTAGACGTGAAAGTCACCGGTTTTAACAAGGGCGGCGTCACGGTAGATGTGGAAGGCTTGCGGGGGTTTGTGCCGCGATCGCACATTGGCCGCACCTACGAAGATCTCTCCGAGGCCGTGGGCCAGCGCCTCACCGTGGGGTTTCTCGAAGTCAACCCCGCCGCCAACAAGCTGGTGATGTCGGCCCGCATGGCCGCCCGCAGCCAGATGATGAGCACCCTGGCCCTGGGCCAGCTGATCGACGGCACCGTGGCCAGCCTCAAGCCCTTTGGCGCTTTTGTTGACTTTGACGGCATTAGCGGTCTGCTGCACATCAAGCAGATCAGCAAAAACTATGTCGAGTCGCTGCCCACGGTGCTGCAAGTGGGGCAGTCGATCAAAGCGGTGGTGGTGGCCCTCGACCCCGAGCGCAACCGGATCTCGCTCTCTACCAAGGTGCTCGAAAAATATCCCGGCGAGGTGATTAAAGAACCCGATGCCGTGTTTGCCGATGCCGAGAACCGCCTGGCCGACGTCAGCCGCATGCTCAACGACAGCGAGGCTTAGACACCATGGGCACCGTATGGGAACTCGATTTTTACTCCCGGCCCCTGCTGGATGAAAACGGCAAAAGACTCTGGGAGGTGCTGCTCTGCGAAGGTTTGGTAGGCACCGGCGTAGAGGCCGACAGGCTGTTTCGCTACAGCAAGTTTTTGCCCAGCAGCGAGGTCAATTCGATCAGCCTCAAGGGGGCGATCGAGGCGGCGATCGCCGAGGCAACCAGCCAGGGCATCGCGCCCCCGAGCCGGATTCGCTACTTTCGCTACCAGATGCAGAATATGATTTTGCGGGCCTGCGACGAGGCGGGCATTCCGGCTCGGCCCAGCCGCCGCACGGTGGCGCTGCAGCGGTGGTTGAGCGATCGCACCCAAACCCTGTACCCCACCATGGCAGGCTACACCAGCGCTCCATCGCCCTCCGTGGCAGCGCCGCCCCCTAGTGCCCAGGCCCTGCCCGACGCCCTGCTGGGGCAGAAGTGGAGCTTTGTCACCCTTGAAGCCGCCGCCTTTGCCGATCTGCCCGACTGGGAGATTGGCTTTGGCGAGTCGTTTCCCCTAGATATGGCGAATCTAGAACCCCACACCCCGATCCCCGGCCTGCTGATTTTTTCGCCACGGGCCACGGCTCTCGCCGCCTGGATGTCGGGCCTAGAGCTGGCCTACTGGCGGATAGAATCTAGCAAAACTCCCCAAATTATTCTCGAAACCGGAGCCACCGACAGCTGGGTGTTGGCGGGTTTGCCTGGCCCTGACCTGCTGGCCGAGGCCCAGGCCTTTGAGACCGCCAAGGCCAAAGCCAACCAGGTGCACTTCATCGGTATCCAAGACAGCCGCGAAAGCGAATCCTTTGCTGGTTTTTGGCTGCTGCAAGAGCTAGTCTTGGGGTAGGGGAATAGCTTTTTTAATCGTGGTTTCTCGCCTGTCAGATCCCCGGTTTCTTCAAGAAACCGGGGATCTAGTCCTTCTACCCTGGAGAGACTACTGATGCAAAATTTCAAGCAGCCAGCTTTTTTCCATGGCCTGGCTAAGTGGCCCCACTGGCGCAATGTGGGCATCTACGCGCTGCTGCTGGCGATCGCCTTTGTCATGGTTTTCCCGCTGCTGTGGCTGCTCAGCACCTCCTTCAAGGGGCCAACGGAAAACCTGCTGGCCAACCCGCCCCAGCTGCTGCCCCAGCAGCCCACCTTGGCCAACTACCGCCAGGTGTGGCAGTCAAACCCCTTTGGCCAATACTTTCTCAACAGCACCGTGGTGGCGGTGCTGACGGTGGCGGCCAATCTGCTGCTGTGTTCGCTGGCGGCTTACCCCCTGGCGCGGCTGTCGTTTTTGGGCCGCGACGCCCTGCTGGCGCTGATCGTCGCCACCATCATGATTCCGTTTCAGGTGGTGATGATACCGCTATATATTTTGGCGGTGAACTGGGGCCTGCGGAATAGTTATCTGGGCCTGGTGCTGCCCTACCTGGCCTCGGCCTTTGGCATTTTTCTCATGCGCCAGGCGTTTCAGGGGGTGCCCAAGGAGCTAGAAGAAGCCGCCCGCATGGATGGCTGCTCTGACCTGGGCATCTGGTGGAATGTGATGCTGCCCGCCACCCGCCCGGCCCTGGTCACCCTGGGCATTTTTGTGTTTATCGGCACCTGGGGCGAGTTTCTCTGGCCATTGATTTTGCTCGATCGCCCTGAGCGCTATACCCTGCCCCTGGGGGTAGCGCGGCTGGCAGGTAGTTTCTCCCTCGACTGGCGGCTGATTGCGGCGGGGTCAATTTTGTCGGTGCTGCCGGCGATCGCCGTCTTCGTTCTGCTCCAGCGCTATATTGTGCCGACGGAGACGGGGAGTGGGGTGAAGGGGTGAAGGGGTGAAGGGGTGGAGGGGTGAAGGGGTTAGTCGCCTTTATTCCGCAACTTAAGCCCGAAATCATCTATTTCTTCGGCAAGTTAGGCGCTAAATCCAAAGAATGCTTATAATCCCTAATGCAATGCTGAGAAGCTATTCTAACAAGAGGAATTTTCAATGGTTTTTTCTCATCTACCCGTTGCCAAGCTGTCTATAAATGCCTGGGGGCGTCTAGGTGTCGCCACTGCCTTCTGCCTGCTAGGTGCCGTAGCCTGTACCACCCCCGTCGAAGTGCTCGACCCCGAAGCCCCTAGCACCGAAACCCCCGGTAGCGAAGCCCCCGTTGCCAATATCGGCGTTTTCTTTGGCGATACGGAAAGCCCCGCTGGCGGCACCGTCAAAGAACTGCGCCTGCCCGGCCCCGAAGCCGCCGCCATGGTAGCCTGCGACCAAGAAGGCTTCGTGCCCTTTGCCTACAGCGACATGGGCATGGACTGGGTCGGCTGCCAGGTGCCCAACCCCGGCGATTCCACAGGACCCGAGTCGTCGCTGACCGAGCCTGAGCTGTCTGACGTGCCCAGCCCCGTCGGCGGCACCGTGTCCATGATCACCATCCCCGGCCCCCAGAGCGCGATTTCGGTGGTGTGCGAAATCGGCACCCCCTTCGTCTACGAAGATCAGGGTACTTGGGTCGGTTGCCAGGGCAGCTAATCCTTAAATGGGTAATACCCTCAAATCAACAAGCCCCTAGACTCTTCTTGTTGAAAGAGTTTGGGGGCTAAGTTTTGAAGTTAAGCCCTGCCTCAGCTAGTTGAGTAGTGGCGAACGGTGTTCGCCCTGACTGGGCAAGAGGGCAAACAACCGTTTGCCCCTACAGGGGATGTTACGCTCCCACCGCTTCTTTCGCCGCATACAGCACCTCGGCGGTGATGCTGGCGACGCCCTGCTCGCGGGCAAACTTCTCGGTGTTGCGCTTCACCTTGCCACGCACAAAGCCGGGGATTTTTTGCAGCTCCGCTAGGCCGTCGGCGCTCCAGCCCAGTCCCGCCTCCAAAGAGGCATCGGCGCTCATGGTTTTGGTGAGAATTTCCTTGGTGTCGTGGCCGCCAAAGAACTCCAGCAGGTGGTCTTCCATGCCCAGGGTGAAGGAGTTGTAGACCAGGTCAACGATCTGGTTGGCCCCCTCGTAGCCCATGAACGGGCGATAGCCCACCGGAAAGTTTTGAATGTGGATGGGGGCCGCAATCACGCCGCAGGGAATATCCAGCCGCTTGCCCACGTGGCGCTCCATCTGGGTGCCAAAGATGGCGGCGGGTTCGAGCTGGGCGATGCGATCGCCGATTTCCCCATTGTCTTCGCTGACCAAAATCTCGTCGCAGTACTCGCCCACCTCGGCGGCAAACCAGTCGGCGTCGTACTTGCAGTAGGTGCCCGCCAGCACCACGTGAATGCCCATTTCGCGGGCCAAGATCTTGGTCATGGCGGCGGCGTGGGTGCTGTCGCCAAACACCACCGCCTTTTTGCCAGTCAGATTTTGACAGTCGATCGAGCGCGAGAACCAGGCCGCCTGCGACACAAACCGGGTCTGCTCGTCGATGAAGGCGTCGTAGTTGACCTCGGCCCCCTGTTCGTTTAGCACCGTTTGAATGGCGCGAATGCAGCGGGCGGTTTCGACAATGCCCATGGGGGTGATATCCACGTAGGGCATGCCCAGCTCGGTTTTGAGATATTCTGCGGTCAGCGGCCCCACTTCGCGGTAGGGCACCAGGTTAAACCAGGCCCGGCCCATGTCTTTAATTTGGGTCACCAGTGCGCCCTCGGGCATCACCAGGTTCACCTCAATGCCGAGCTGGGCCATCAGGGTGCGCAGCTCGCGGCAGTCGTGGTGGTTGTGGAAGCCCAGGGTGGTGAGGCCAATGATATTCACCGAGGGCTTTTCGGTTTTGCCCTCCGGCAGGGTGCCCTGCTTGCGAGCTTTGGCGATGTAAAACTGCACGATCTGCTGGAGGGTGCGATCGGCGGCTTGCAGCTCGTTCACCCGGTAGTGGTTGACGTCGGCCAGCAGCACGTCGCCCTTAGAGTCAAGGCTGGCCCGCTGCACGAAATTCGCCAGATCTTCTTGCAGAATGCTAGAGGTGCAGGTGGGGGTGAGCACGATTAAATCGGGGTGCTCTTCTTTGTCTTTGCGGACGATATTATCGACCACCTTTTCTTGGGAACCGCGCGCCAATACATTGCGATCCACAATGCTGGCGGTGACGGGGGTAAAGTCGCGCTCCCGCTCCAGCATTGATCGCATCACATTAAAATAGTCGTCCCCCAGGGGCGCATGCATGATCGCGTGCACGTTCTTAAACGAGCTGGCGATGCGCAGGGTGCCAATGTGCGCCGGGCCGGCATACATCCAGTAGGCCAGTTTCATCGGGTGAGTCTCCTTGGTGGCGGTGGTCAGCGTGAGTTTGCCGAAACACCCTGGGCCGCGCAGCCTTGGTAGACCCATAGATTGTCGCCAACCTAGGCCACCTATGGGGAGAGCTGAGAGAATTCTTTACCTATCCCAGTCCAGGTCGGAATCTGGAGTTTTACCTGGGGTAGTCCGGCCCCCAATCCTTTTCAGAGGATTTCTGCTTGGAGCCTGGGACTTTCAGTCCTAGGCTCAGCGGCCAATCTGGCGATCCCGACCTGCGGTTGGGGCCACCTTAACAGGAGTACCTGGGGAGACCTGCATGTCTAGACTGGGATGGTTTAGACCCGGCAGCGACCTGCGTCACCATCGCCACAGCCCTGGCTTAGCGTTGCCTCGCGCTCAGCCAGAATGGTTTTGAGGCTGGGTCGCCCGGTCACCGCCAGCCGCCAGCTGGCCCAAACGCCGTAGGCCCAGTCAACTAGAGTGCCCACCATCGGCCAGCGGGTCGGCGCGTAGATCCACCCCATGCCAAGCACGTCGTACACCTGGCGGAACACCTCGACGTTCTTAATCACGGTGCCGTCGGCTCTCACCGCGTGAATGCGGCCCATAGCCGTGGCAAAGTCAACGCCGCCATGATCTTCGGGGGCATAGTCATCGGCGGCGATGTCAGTGAAGGCCACTAGGCCGCGCCCATTGTCTTTTTGACGCAAAAAGTTTACTTCCCGCAGGCACAGGGGGCAGTCGCCGTCGTATAGCAGCTTGATCTGCCAGGTGGTGGCGTTTGGCGCTTGGGCTAAGGGTGCGGCAGAGGTCGTCATGGCAAGCCAAAAAAATATAGATAGGAAAAACTCCTACATATATCTTAACTAATCTAGAGCACCCGCGCTTTCAGCAGCGTTCTCGGCAGGGTCAGCAGTTTGCGCAGAGACGGCACAAAGGCCCGTTTGCTAAACACGTCGTAGTCGTTCTCTTCGATCACATCCAAAATTTGGCGGTAGAGGGCCAGGGCTGACCACACGGGCCAGCGGGCATCTTCGCTCAGCAGCCCAATGCCGCCCTCGGCCTCAGCGTAGAACTGCCGCGCCCGTCGAATTTGAAAGGCCAGGGCGGCGCACCAGCGATCATCCACCACTCCGGCCATCAGGTCGGCTTCGGTGTAGTCAAAGGCGGCCAGGTCGGCCAGGGGTAGGTAAATGCGGCCTCGGCGGGCATCTTCGCCCACGTCGCGCAGAATGTTGGTGAGCTGGTTGGCAATGCCTAGGGCGATCGCCTGGGGGGTCGGGTCAAAGTTTTGCTGCTGGCTCCAGGGGGCGGTTTGCAGCTGTCGGTCGATGCCCATCACCGTGGTCGACATCAGCCCTACGGTGCCCGCCACCCGGTAGCAGTAGAGTTCGAGATCTTCAAAGGTTTCGTAGCGGTTGCGGTGCAGATCCATCCGCTGGCCCGCAATCATGTCGCGAAAGGGTTGAATGTCAAGGGGAAACTGCTCCAGGGTATTCACCAGAGCCAGGTCTTCGTCATCGACGGGGCAGCCCGCAAAGATAGACTCTAGCTGCGCCTCCCAGCGATCCAGCGTTTTCTCGCTGGTAAACTGCGCCTGCGGCCCATCCACCAGCTCATCGGTGCGGCGACACCAGACGTAGATCGCCCAAATGGCGCGCCGCTTGGCGGGGGCCATCAGCATGGTGCCCGTGTAAAACGTCTTGGAATACTTCGCCGTGACGCGCCGACACACCTCGTAGGCATCCTCAACGGAGGATAGGGACTGGATGGGGGGAGAATCCGTCAGTTGCAGC
>JBBSLR010000070.1:0-9316 GCA_038255045.1 Phormidesmidales cyanobacterium | reverse complement strand
TCTGCACGTTAACCCAGTCTTTGGCCTGAATGTAGCCCTCTAGCTCGGGGAAGCGATCGCGCAGGTCAGCCACCGCAGGGGTATACAGCTCCACCTGCTGCAAAATCGCTGGGGTGTAGATAGTCGGTATCTTCGCCGCTGGGCCACCGCAGGCTACTAGGCAGGTCGCTGCGATCGCCAGCAAAATTCCCAAAAGAGGTCTGAAGCGTCCCATAGTTAACCTTTTGCGCTTTCTACATCAGTCGTCTGTATTTTACGCCGCCGTGGCGACTTGTGAAGTGCCAAGATGCTGTGGCGCGGGTCGCCAGCCCTAACCTATGCTGTTGCATCCTGCCTCTCCAGACTCCAATATCTCAAAGATTGCCTCACGGCTGACTGACTCAGAGTCTTTGCCTTCATCAATTGCTTTCGCTACAGCGTCGTCTTCAGCTAGGGCCGCTAAAGCCATGCTGTCGAGAATGTCTGACTCTACTGCTGAGGCTAACAGGGTCTCTTGCCAGCGCAGCTCATTTTGGATGTCGCCTAGCAACTGTTGGGCGAGTTCGCCTTGCAGGTCGCTGGGCAGCTTTTGGGCGGCTTGAAAGGCTTGATCTAGCAGGGTGGTCATGGTGTGGTTTCCTGTTGGGTTTAATGCGAGGTTGCCAGACCCCAGGGTTTTTGAAAAACCCTGGGGTCTTTGCCGCTATATACCTGCGATCGCATCGGGGACTGGATATTTTTCGATTTCGCTGAGGGGCAGCAGCAGGGTGTCTTCGACGTATTGTCGGGTGGCTTTGGTGACGTAGCAATCGCTGTTGAGGCAATCGATCAAGAGTTTATTAGAGTCATAATACTGCTGCAATTTTTCCTTTTGAACCTCAGAGAAATTCCAGTCATATTGAAAATCTCGATATTTAATCGCAATCGAATTTAATTTTTCAACAACAAGAATTCCATGGCTCATAAACCATTGTTGACACTCACTTATATTCTCTAGACTGGGGATAGTAGATTTTAAACATTTAACTTCAGTCATAAGTCCTTCGCAATTGCCCTCATCAACACCTGAAAGAATAGCTTCAAAGCCAGCCTCCATCTCTATAACCTGATGATGAAATAAATCAAAATTGTCTATATTCTGATCTGCTTCGCAAAGCTCAATTTCAATTGAGATTTCACCTAATGAAATCGCATATGAGATGATTTGATCCAGGCAATAGTCCAAGGATAAATCAAACCCAATTTTATCTGAAAAAAGAAAGTCTTCAAGGCTAGTCAAGTAACTAATCTTGAAGTAATTGAATGGAACGTCATGGAAAAATCCGTAATTATCTTTATCAAAGGCAATGAATAAGGCCACAGAATTAAACTGGAAAGAAGAATAGAAAGCTCGGGAGTCACATTTTTTTAGAGTATTTTTAGCTGTTGAAGCTTTAAATAAGATCAAATTCAGATAAGTTTGAGCCTCTGCTTCGTGAAGAAGTAGACAATCTATCTGGCGCTTCATTTTCAATAACAGCATATCTGCCTGTGCTAGCATTTCTGTAGTAAGCAGGAAAATCTCGCGATATCGCTTTTTGGCAATATGAGTGGCCAGATTTTCCAACACCAACTCCAAGCCAAGTGTAGGGCCAATCATATGTCGAGCCGTAAAGTATTCCTGAAACGTAAGGTGCGAAAATGAGTAAATATTTCTAGCCCGTTCTACCAGCAAACCATGCTGGGCTTCAATGGATTTCAGCACGGCCTCGCCATCGAGTTGCAGTGCTTCATCATCATCGTTAGCACCGAGCAGATTTCGAATGTACTGGATGATGTGGCTTTCTACAGTAGCTTGCTTAAAGAAATAATCGCCACGCTCAAAGGTGGTAAAAGCAAGCTGGCTGAGCAAGTCTTCCTTGCGCTTGAGAGAGAGTTTTTTGTAGACCTGGTCGCGCTCAGTGTTGCGTTTGCCATCCCACTTTTTCAGCAATATATCCAGCCCTTCTTTATACGGCTCGGCCCGGTTGGCGGGGAAGTCTGCTGCCTCTCCAAAGATTAGGCACAACAGCGTTAGCAGCAGCGGGTTAGTTGCCAATTCTTGAATCGGCTGGTTATCATTTAGCCGCTGAATGAGGGTTTTGGCTTTTTTGGGGTCGTTTCTGGCTGCAAACCATTTGGTGGCAAACTCGGCAATTTGCTCTGGGTCAAAGTCGGCCACCTCCACCTCAGTAAATTGCTCAAAAATATATTCCTGTGCGGCAATGCGGCAGGTGATCACGCACTGGCAGGTTCTAAACTGGTGGGCAAAGCTTTTAATGTCTTCCAGCACCCGGTCGTGGTCGGTTTCGTAGACTTCATCCAGGCCATCTAGCAGCACCAGGGCTTTGCCATTGCCCAATACCGTCGAGAGTGCCTCCGCCGCTGCCACACCGCAAGCATTCCACTGACGCTGAATGTAGGTTTGTAGCTTTGGCTTTCCCGCTGCCTCGGCATAGTCTTTTAGCGTCACAAACACGGGCACCCGCTGGGGCTGAAATTCGCCCTGGTTGCAGAGAATGGCTAGCCGTTTCATAAAGGTGGTTTTGCCTGCTCCTGGTTTGCCCAAAATCATCAGCTGGTTGTAGCGCTCTACAGCCTCCAGCCCAGGGACTCGTTCATGGCGCATCTGGCCCAGCAAAAAGCGGTCAAAGTTTTCTAGGTCGCAGTCTTTCAATAGCTCATCCAGACCCAGCCGCCGACTGCCAGAAAGTTTTTCGAGAATGTTGACGCTGGTGTAGATGTCGCCCAGGCCAATGGGCTGCTCCATATCGAGCACCCGCATGGTGCCGCAGCGGGCCTGAATGTCGCCATGCACCTGAGCGCGAACGGTCTGTACCAGAGCATCAATATCTGTCTCGGGTTCTGTGGGTTCAACTCCTGTCGGTGTTGTCTTGCGATACTCATCCAGCAAAAAGTCGTGGAGCTTGCGGAGCTTCCCTGGCCCCCCGCTGCCAATGCTGAACTTGGTGTAAACACCGGTCATGCGGCTGCGCAGGGCGTTAACGCTGATATGGAGCGCCTCAGCATCCGTTTGCTCATTGTCTTTATCGCCTAACCGTTTGATCAATGCTTCGGTTTGCTCGGGCGAGAGGTCATAACGTTTGGCAAGGGCGGCTAAAAAGTCGGCGGGCAACGGCTGCATAAACGCACGGGCAGAAAATTTGGATACTGCCAGGTTAACCCATGCCAGAGAGAAGGGCTCAGGGCATTTCCTGGAGGTAAACCGCGTCTTTGATCAGTCTTTGGACAACGACAAGAGTTAAGTCAGGCTAAGTCAGCCTAGGTCAGCCAACATCAGGGAGAAAGCTCCAAACTGCTCTTGCGACAGTGAATACATCGATTCACTCAAGGCATTAAACCCATGAAAAAAACAAGTTCCAATCTCATCTTCGCCACCGTTCTATCGCTCACCCTGGGCTCTGGCGGTACGGCGCTGCACCTGGCCAACCAGCCCACCCTCACCGAGGCCCAAACCCGCGTTTTCAATAGCGCGATCGCCCTCTGGACCACCGGCACCACCACCCTCATCGGCCTGCTCACCACCACCAAACCCCATGACTAACCCATCCACCCATCTATCCCCTTATCCACCTACTCCTTCCCCCGCCACACCGCGTCGGCCACCCGACACACATCGTGCATCTCCGCCCCGTCATGGACGCGCAGGATGTCGGCCCCGCCAGCGATCGCCGCGCAGCAGGCCGCCGCCGTACCCCACACCCGCTTTTGGGGGTCGGGCTGATCGAGAATGGCACCGATAAAGCTCTTGCGGGAGGGGCCGACCAGCAGCGGGCAGCCCAGGTCGCGAAAGTGGCTTAGCTGCCGCAGCAGCTCTAGGCTTTGGGCATGGGTCTTGGCAAAGCCCAGGCCGGGGTCAATGGCGATCTTGCTGGGCTTGACCCCCACGGCGATCGCCGCCTCGATCTGATGGTGCAAAAACTCGCGAATTTCGCCCAGCAGGTCTTGGTAATCGGTGAGCTGCTGCATAGTGACCGGAGTGCCCCGCAGGTGCATGATCATAATTGGCACCCCCAGGTCGGCCACCGTCGAGAGCATGCCCTTGTCGTAGGTGCCCGCCGAGATATCGTTGATGATGTCGGCCCCAGAGCGCACCGCCGCCCGCGCCACCGACGAGCGGGTCGTGTCAACCGAGATAATCGCCTGGGCCAGGGCATCGTCGTCATCGCGGCGAATCGCCTCAACCACCGGAATCACCCGCTCCAGCTCCTCGGTGCGGGGGATCGACTCTGCCCCAGGCCGGGTCGACTGGCCGCCGATGTCGAGAATGTCGGTGCCGTGGTGCACCAGGTGCCGAGCCTGGGCCACCGCCCGCTCAACCGTGTTGAACTGCCCCCCGTCGCTAAAGCTGTCGGGGGTGACATTGAGCACCCCCATCAGGTAGGTGCGGCTGCCCCAGGTAAAGGTGCGATCGCGAATTTTCCAGGGAGACGGCACCGTAAGCACAGACATAGAAGTTAACTCAGCTAGAACCTCTGCCTAGCTTAGCGGAAATGTTGGGGGCTTTGGACGCTCTAACGCGCCAACGCAGACGCTACAGTACCTTCTCCAAAAACTGCTGGGCGCGATCGCTCTTGGGGCTGGTAAAAAACACATCGGGCGGCGCGTCTTCCACCAGGTAGCCGCCGTCGAGAAACAGCACCCGGTCGGCCACCTCCCGAGCAAAGCCCATCTCATGGGTGACAATGCACATGGTAATCCCCGTTTCTACCAGCTCCTTCATCACCTCCAGCACCTCCTTCACCATTTCGGGGTCGAGGGCGCTGGTGGGCTCGTCAAACAGCATCACGTCTGGCTCCATGGCCAGGGCGCGGGCGATCGCCACCCGCTGCTTTTGCCCCCCCGACAGCCGCGACGGATACTGCTCAGCCTTTTCTGACAGGCCTACCTTCTCCAGCAGATCTAGGGCAATCTTGCCCGCGTCGGCCTTAGACAAGCCCCGCACCTTCATTGGCGCGTAGGTGAGGTTGCCCACCACCGTCTTATGGGGAAACAGGTTGAAATGCTGAAACACCATGCCCACGTTCTGACGCACCTTGAGAATGTCGCACTTGGGCGACGTGATATCGACCCCACCCACAAAGACGTGCCCCGCCGTAGGCACTTCTAGCAAATTAATGCACCGCAGCAGGGTAGATTTACCCGACCCCGAGGGGCCAATAATCGCCACCACTTCGCCAGTGCCCACTTCGGTAGAAATATCCTTCAGTACCTCTAGCGGCCCAAACGATTTGACTAAATGCTCGATTCTAATCACTGCGGCGCATCCTTCGCTCAAGAACTTGGGCCGCCTGGGTCAGCCCCATGACCATAACGTAGTAAATCACCCCCACCACAATCAGCGGCTCAAAGTAGAGAAACGTCTGCCCCGCCACCACCTGGGCACGGCGCATCAAATCCAGCACCCCAATGGTAGACACCAGCGCCGAATCTTTCAGTAGCGCAATACTCTCATTCACCAGGGCGGGCAAAATATTCTTAAACGCCTGGGGCAAAATGATATCGAGCATCATCGGCCGGTAGGCCACCCCCAGCGACAGCGACGCCTCCCGCTGGCCCTTGTCTACCGCCATGATGCCCGCTCGAATGGTTTCAGAGCTGTAGGCCGCTGAGTTGAGCGAAAAGGTAAACACCCCCGCCTCAATGGGCGAGATCCGGTAGCCAATCAGCTGGGGCGTGGCAAAATACACCAGCGCCAGCTGCAAGATCAGCGGCGTACCGCGAAAAATCGACGTGTAGAACTCCGCAAACCACCGCAGCGGCTTAACGCTAGAAATCTTCAGCAGCGACAGCAGCGTTCCCAGGGTAAACCCAAGCAGTGCTGACAGCACCGTAAAACGGAGGGTAACCAAAATGCCATTCAAGATGAAGGGCAGCGAGGGAATGATTTGGCCGAAATCTAAGTTCATAGGGCTAAGTTCACAGGGCTAAGTTCATGAGCCGCAACTACTCAGCCCCGTCGCCAAACCACTTGACAATCAGCTCTTCCATCAGGCCGCTCGACTCCATTTCGGCCAGCACCCGGTCAAATTCACTGGTGAGCTCAGAGTCTTTGGGAAAAGCCACGGCAGACCCTACCGGCCCATCTTCGGGAATTTCTACCGCTTCAAGGTCGGGGTTGTTGGCCAAAAAGCCAGCGGCCACTGTGTCTTCAATAATGGCGGCGTCAATGCGGCCCGACTTCAACTCCTGCACAATTTCGTTGATGCGGTTCAGCGGCGACAGTTGCATACCGGGGATCTCTGCCACCAGATCATTGGCCAGCCCTTCTTGAATAGAACCCAGCTGCACCCCGACGGTTTTGCCCTCCAGATCTGCCGGAGAGGTAATGCCGCTGCCCGCCGGAGACACAATGGTCTGCTTGGCGGTGTAGTAAAGCTCAGAAAAATCGACGTTTTGCAGACGTTCTTCGGTCGGGGTCATGCCCGCCATCACAAAATCGGCCCGCCCCGCTTGCAGCGCTGGGATCAAGCCGTTGAAGTCGATGTTGGTAATCTCTAGGTCGTAGCCCAGTTCGGTGGCGACGTGGCGGGCAATATCTACGTCAAAGCCGACAATTTCTTCGGCACCCCCGGCGGTTTCGACAAACTCGTAGGGAGGGTAGTCGGCGGAGGTGGCCATGGTTAAGGTGCCGCCGTCAGCAGAGTCGCCGCCGCCGGCAGACTGACCGCCACCGCAGGCGGTGGTCAGCCCCACCGTGGCCAAAGCCACGGCAGCCGTGGATGCTAAAAACCAGCGTCGTTTCATGATCTCTTCTCACAAACTATCGGGTTGGTTAAGCCGGGGCAGTAGCCCCAGAAACCGCTTCCATTGGCCACCTTAGGCGACAAAGGCACAGTCTCCCGCCAGGCTGCGGCTCTGCTTAACCCAGCTACGGTGAACTGGGTATAGCTTGCAAAGAAAAAAGGTCTCTGGATGTAACGTGGACTACCGTTCCCCCAAGTTCTCCCCCTAGGGAGCCACATCTTCTGCTAAAAACCGGTTGGCCAACTGATTGGTTGACCACTGATACTCCAGGTCGATGTTGTCATGTTTGCAGGCTTCTTCTAGCTGACGCTGCTGCGATAGCGCCTTGCGCAGGGTGCTAATTAACCCCTGCACCTGGAGGCGCAGCCGGGGGTCTTGGTAGGCCGCCGCCATGGTTTGCTGCTCTAGCAGCTGCAGCAATAACTCATAGTGAATGTGGGAGGGTAGCGGTAGCGGTTTGCCTAACGATGCCATTGCAATGCCCCAGGGGTGCAGTTGGTTTGATTAACCGGTGGTTGGATTAAACCAGGAACGAGATAAAGGTCTAATCAGCTAGACGATGTTTTTTTCGTAAAGCTGATCGATAGCGACGCCGGGGTCGGGCTGCCGAATCAGCGATTCGCCCACCAGCACCGCCTCTGCCCCGGCGGCGGCCACGGCCTTGAGATCGGCCGGGGTGTGAATGCCCGACTCGCTGACCACCAGGACACCGCTGGCGGTCAGCTGATCGCGCCGGGTCTCAATCAGCTCGGCGGTGGTCTCTAGCCGGGTAGTGAAGGTTTCGAGATCGCGGTTGTTGATGCCAATCAGCGCCAGGCCGGGCACCGCCAGCACCCGGTCAAGCTCGTCTAGGGTGTGCACTTCTACCAGCACCGCCATGCCCAGGGCCTTGGCGATCTGCACAAAGTAGTTGAGATCTTGGTCTGAGAGAATAGCGGCAATTAGCAGCACCGCGTCGGCCCCCTTAGACCGAGCCAGGTACATCTGGTAGGGGTAGATGACAAACTCTTTGCACAGCAGCGGCAGGTCGACCGCCGCCCGAATCTGGGCCAGGTACTCAAAATCGCCCTGAAAGAAGGTTTTGTCGGTCAGCACCGAGAGGCAGGTGGCCCCGTGGGCGGCGTAGGTTTGGGCGATCGCCACCGGGTCAAAATCTTCCCGTATTACTCCCTTGCTGGGGGAGGCCTTTTTGATTTCGGCAATCAGGGCGGGGGTGGTGTACCCGGCCCGCAGGGCGGCGATGAAGTCGCGGGCGGGGGGGGCATCGAGCACCTGGCGCTGGAGATCGGCCAGGGGCAGGCGTTCCCGCAGGGCGGCCACTTCGGTCTCTTTGTGCCAGACAATCTTTTCGAGAATGTGCCTCGGTTCAGCGTCGGCGGTTTTGATTTGGTACTGCAAATGTTTGACCCCAACAGCGGGGTTGGGAGGGCGACGGCGAATTTTCATCGATTTTGGAGTTTTGATTGGCGATTTTGGCGGGATCAGGCGGGGACGACGACAGCGCGCTTGAAGGCTTCGTCGAGCACCTCCGACAGGGTGGGGTGGGTGTGCACATAAAACGATAGATCGGTGACGGTTTGGCCGCTGGCGATCGCATTGGCCGCCTCCTGAATCAGATCCGCTGCGTGCAGACCAAGGATGTGGGCACCGAGAATTTCGCCGGTATCTTTGCGGTAGATCACCTTGGCCAGCCCGTCGACCTCGCCCTCGGCCAGGGCCTTGGAGTTGCCTTTGAAATAGGTCTTCACGGTGTCGATGGCATAGCCCTCGGCCTCGGCCAGGGTCTTGGCGGCGGGTTCGGTCAGGCCCACAAAGCTGACCTCAGGGTGGGTAAAGGCCGCCGCCGGAATGCTCAGGTAGTTAACTGTGCGCGGGTCACCGCAGATAGTTTCTACGGTCAAAATGCCCTGGGCCGAGGCGGCGTGGGCCAGCATCATTTTGCCGGTGGCATCGCCGATCGCCCACAGGTGAGGCACCGGCTCGCCGCCCCGCAGCACCCGCAGGTGGTCGTCGACCGGAATAAACCCCCGGCGGTCGGCTTCAACCCCAACCTTCTCTAGGCCAAGGTCTTTCGTGGCGGGAATGCGGCCCGTGGCCACTAGGCAGGCATCGACCTCTAAGGTATCCACCACTTCGCGGGTCTCGCGATCAGCCAGCTCAATGGTCACCGGGGAGCCGGGGATCACCTTCTGGGCGATCACCCCGGCGCGGGTCTCGATATCGCGGGGGGCGATTAGCACCCGCTGGGCGATCTTGGCGATGTCGGGGTCGAAGGTGGGCATCAGCTGATCTAGCGCTTCGATGATGGTGACTTCGCAGCCCAGGGCGGTGTAGACATCAGAAAACTCTAGACCGATATAGCCACTGCCGATGATCGCCACCCAGTCGGGCAGCCCGTCGAGCTTGAGAGCCTCGTCGCTGGTGAAGACGGTTTTGCCGTCGGTCTCAATGCCGGGGGGCACAAAGGGCACTGAGCCGGGCGACAGAATAATGTCTTTGGCCGTCAACACTTTTTCGCCGTCGGGGGTGGCGATCGCCACCTTCTGATCTC